>CAVGSO010000044.1:0-13145 GCA_963631875.1 Firmicutes bacterium CAG:341
GCAAAACGACGATGTTAAAGCACCTTGCAGACAGCGGCAGAACCTATGTTACGATTGACAAGGCTTCCTTGAAGCGGGGTAACGGCGGCATCATCTGTATGTGCGAGGAGCCGATACCGATTGATGCGGATAACTGTTTTATTCCGAGCAATCTCATCTAAACAATTTCAAACCGTATAAGAAAGCATCTCCTGTGAGGTGCTTTTTTGATACCCAAAATTGAAAGAAGGCGGGCGGACGATTGCCTGCGTGGGTCATGCCCGCGCGACGCTGTCGATTCCCGATAGAATGGCTAAAGCAAAAACCTCGGTTAAGATTAAGACTTCGGTCAAGGTCAAGAACGTTGTTCGGACAAACGTCCGCATTAGCCGCCGATAATCGGTGTGCTGTCGCGTATCTGAGGTACGCGGCGTTATTTTTGTACCGATTCAACCCAACCACTTATATACCGCATATTGGTCAGCGGTAAAATCACATTTCGTTAATGTGGTGTCAGCCCGGCATATGATATCAACCCACAGCGCAACGAGGTCGGGGACCGGGGATTGAGCCGCTGCGACCTGCGCCGTCTGCATAATTTTTTATACAAAGAGGACCGCCATGGGGCTATGGGAGAGAATGGAGAATAAGCAGCCCATATCTACAGGAGCTCCTGCGAATCGAGATGGAGTGAGTCTCCTTTAAGACAGATGACAGCCGGGGCGTTCCGGAATCATGGCAAAAAGTTTTTGTTTTTCGCCTGTCTGCTTGACAGGGAGCGGTTCACTAAACGGAGCCCGGGAGCGTTTATGTTCTATTTCGATTATCCCGCTTTCGAGTCGCCGCCGCCGGGATGTTCAGCTCCGCGCGGTATTTGGCCGCCGTGCGCCGGGAAAGCCGGATGCCCACCGATGCCAGTGCCGCCGTCAGGGCTTCGTCCGACAGGGGTGCATCGGGGTCTTCCGCGCGGATGAAAAGCCGTATCTGCTGTCTAACTGTGTCCGCGGAGATCAGCGATCCATCGTCGCCCCGGAGGGGCGAGGAGAAAAGGCTTCGCAGGGAGATCATGCGGGTTTGGAGCTGGATAAATTTGTCTTTCACCGCACGGCTGACGGTGGAGATGCTAAGCTGCATTTCGTCAGCCACCTGCTGCATCGTCATGGGCTGCAGCTGATCCGTTCCCGTGAAGTAGCCCTGCTGCCGCCGGATGATGACCCGCAGAAGGCTTTGCAGGGTGGACTGGCGGCTGTCGATCTGCGCGATCGTGGCCTTGGCCTCCGTCAAGCTCTTACGCAAGTAATTCTGCACCTCTGCGTCCTCCGTATGGCTCAACATAGCGGTGTATTCCGGGGATAGGGAGATGCTCGGCAGGCTACGGGTGTTCATCTCCACGGTCAGTTGGCCGTCCCGGTACAGGACGGTGGCCTCCGGCACGATGTAGCTGTGACAGGTGTCACCGGAGCAGAAGCCCCGGGAGGGAATGGGGTTCAGAGCCTTGATGACAGCCTCGCTCTCGTATATGGCCTTCAGGGGCAGGTCCAGCAGCCGAGACAGGGCGGCGTAATCCCGCTTAGCCAAAAGCGGGAGACCCTCCCGAATCATGCGGATATTTGCGGCGGTAAAGGCTTTGCCCTGTGCCAGCTGCAGCAGCAGGCACTCCGTCACATTCCGCGCACCAACGCCTGCGGGTTCTAACATCTGCAGCAGGTACAGAGCCTGCTCCACGTTGTACAGAGGGAGATCCATATCTTTGGCCAATTCCGGCAGACTGCAGCTCAGATACCCGGTGGAATCCAGGCATTCGATGAGAAAGCAGCACGCCGCCCGGGTCGTCTCATCCACCTGCTGCATACAGTTCACCTGCTCCGTCAGGTATTCGGAAAATGATTCCGGCCGGGCGCTGGCATAAAGCGCATCCGCTGCCGCACCTTTTGACCGGCGGCTGCCCTGTATACCGCCACTCTCCACCACGCTGATAGGCAGTGTGAAATCGGAGGCCGGCGCATAGTCCACCTCCAAAAGCGGGTTGGAGAGACATTGCTCCTGCAGATACTCCGCCAGCTCTGTAATAGGCATTTGCAGATATTGCAGGGACTGCCGCAGCGCATGGGAGAGGATCTGCCGCTGTCCCAGTTCTATATTCTGTTGGAACTGCATCGCCATCACCCCACGCTTTCCCGCTGCCTCTTGAAGCATCACATTTTCTCGTATTATATCACATTCTTATCGGGCGAAAAAGAGATTTGTGGAAAAATCGTCAAAGCAGCGTGTACGTATCCTAACGTCTCATAGGTGAAATACGCCTGTATTTACCTTTCTATGACCGGGGCAGACTTCCAGCAGAAGAAGCCACAGAAATCCCAAGCAATATCGTCTTCGTGACAGACGAGAAAAAGCGCCCACCGGGTGGGCGCTTTTTGTTGCTTATAGGGGCTTCAAGGGAGCACCGCAGGCCTCTACCGCGGCACGAGCCAGCACCAGCGTGGGGTCGATGGTTCGTCCGGGAAGCCCGTACAGGCGGAAGGCAATGGGCAACTCCGTGCAGCCCAAGATAAACGCCTCCGCGCCACTGTCCGTCAGCGTCCGCAGCACATTCCTTACCTGCGTGGTATCAAAATGCTCATCGCCGCGCTTTACGCCGTCATAGATCATGGACATGACCGCCGCCTGTCCATGCAAATCAGGCAGCAACGGTGCTGTCCCGGTAAACGCGCTCTGATACACACCGGAGCGGATCGTGCCGTCCGTTGCCAGCAGTGCCACGCGGCGCAGTCCGGATCGCTCCACGAGGGCGGTCGTCAATCTGGGCATATGGAGCAGGGGGACAGATACCGACGAGGCCACCGCGTCATAGAAATAGTGGGCGGTATTGCAAGACATGACCAGCACCTGAGCCCCGGCCTGTTCCAGCCGCCTGGCGCTGGCACACAACTGCGGCACAGGGTCAGCCCCTCCCGTCAGGATCGCCGCCGTCCGATCCGGGATGGCGGTGTTGCTGTCCAGTAAGACGTGGATGTGCTCCTGGTCGCAGTGAGCGTCTGTGTTGGCGATGACCTTTTCCAGTAGGTCACAGCCCGCCAGAGGACCCATGCCTCCGATAATACCAAGTGTTTTCATGCGTATCTTCCTCCCAGTATACGCTATGATTGTTTCTATACGGTTCAATGCGCCCGGTCTGCCAAGGATCACTGGTTCGTAATAACAGCACCCGCCAGTAGCAGCATACAGGCTACCACCAAAATGGCAAACAACGGCATGAACCACTTCAGCCACTTCTGATAGGGGATGTCAGCCAAGCCGCAGACGATGACAATACCGGCAGTAGGATACACCAAATCCGCTACACCGCTGGCCAACTGGTAGGCAAGGCAGGCCACGCCTCGGCTGAGTCCCAGTGCATCCGCTAAGGGTGCCATAATGGGCATGGTAACGGCAGCCTGGCCGGTGGAGGAGGGGATAGGCAAATTGATGACCGCCTGGACGATGAACATCAGCTGTGCAGACAACCAAGAGGGAGCATGCTGCAGCAGATCGGCCAGTGCGTGAATGATCGTATCGGTGATCATTGCGTCGTTCATAACCACCAAAATGCCCCGGGACAGACCGGCAATCAGTGCGCCCCAAAGCATACCGCGGCAGCCGGCAACAAACTCGTCCACATACTTCTGAGGCTTCCAAGCGCAAATCAGAGCCGCAACGGCGGACATGATGATGAACAAGCCGCAGAGCTGCTTGTTGCCCCAGCTGAATTTCAGCAGGCCGACCATCAAGATGACCAGCGTGACTACTAAATCCACCAAGACGAGGGCGTACTTCTTGTCCATTTTGTACTGATCCAAATCGCCATCACTGAAAGAGTGCATACAAGGACGGCCATAGAGGATGGACTTCATGGGGTCATTGCGCACCTTGGCACCATACCGCAGCACATACACAATGCAGATGCCAATCATCACCGTAAAGATGACCCAACGGTACGGCATACCGGAATAGATCTGCAATTCCGCAATACCCTGAGAAATGGCCACGTTGTAGGGGTTCAGCGTACCGCAGGTAAAGCCGATGTACTCGCCCAGCGCCAGAATGGCAAAGCCAAACATGGCATCGTAGCCCATGGCAATACCCAAGCCGACAATCAGGGGATAAAAGCCATACAGTTCGGAGATCATTCCAAAAACAGAACCGCACAGGCCAAACAGAATCATCAGAACCGCGGCCAGCACCATCGTTCTCTTTCCCAGCTTTTTCATCACCACACCGATGCCTGCGTGGAATGCTCCTGTCTGCACCATGATGCGGAAGCAGGCGCAGCAACACAGGATCATAAAAATGGTGCTGCCTGCCTCTACACAGCCGGTATACAGGGCAGAAAAGACACCCAAAAAACCGGTAGGCTTGCCGCCTTCCTCCAGGTAGTGGAAAGAACCCTCGATCGCTAGATTTCGGGTGCTGCCGTTGATCTCTTTCTGCACATAGTCGTAAGAGCCGGCGGGGATGATCCAGCTGAGGATGGCCACGATGACCACCATGATGAACACCACGATCCATGTATCCGGCATTTCAAACTTTTTCTTGCTTCTTTCCGGGGGAGCGGTGTCAGGCCGCTTGGTTTGGATTTTCTCTTGTTCCATAACAAAGTTTCCTCCTATTGATTTTTATTGAATCGACCCACCCCCCACACAGCGGCAGGACGTACAATACGGTAAGGCTCAGAATTCAAAGTTGGCGTGGACCTGCATCTCCTTGTTTTTGAGCATACAGCGGCCCATGGCGTACACCGTATCGATGGCCATGTCGCCATCCAGCAGGACGATGTCCGCGTCAGAGCCGGCGGCCAGCACGCCCTTGGCGGGGTACAGATCCAGGGCCTTGGCCACGTTCTCGGTGACGGGGAGCAGGGCTTCCTCCATGGGGCAGTGCTGGAGCTTGACCATGGCGCAGATGGTGTCGTGGAGGGCGGAGATGTGTCCCGCGCCGATGCCGATCATCTCGTTGCGCTCATTCCAGACGGGAAGGCTGCCGTTGCTGTCGGTGCTGATGGTCACGCTGCCTGCCGGGGCTTCGCGCAGAGCGCGGACCAGCAGGGCGCTGCGGTTGACCATGTCGTCCGGATCGCAGGTGAAGTCGATGAAGCCGCCCAGCTTGGCAAAACGGATGGCGGCGTCGTACTTGGCGGCCAGGTGGGTGGGGCGGAAGGTGCGGACGGGGATCTCCGTCTCGGCCACGATGTCGAAAAGCATATCCAGCTGCGCCTTGCCCGAGCCGGTGTGAAGGTGGACGATGCCGGGCTTGCCGGACAGCATACCGGCCACGCGGGCGTCGGAGGCCAGCTTGATCAGGGACTCCTTGGTCATGTTGCTGGACCGGTGGTCGGAGATGGCGATCTTGACGCCGATGATCTCATTGACGAACACGATGTCATCCATGACGCTGCCGGTGAGCGTGGGGGACGGGTAATTGTAGTTGCCGGTAAGGCAGTAGGCGGTCAGGCCGAATTCCCGGAACGCCTTGGTGCGGGCCACCAGATTGGCCACGCTGCGGGTAGTACCGTCCGTACCCAGCAGACCCACCAGCGTGGTGACGCCGGCCTTGACGGGCTCGCTGTACTTCAGGGGTGGTACCTGGGTGATGAAGCTGCCCTCGCCGCCGCCGCCGGTCAGGTGGACGTGCTGGTCGATGTAGCCGGGGATGGCGGTCATGCCGCGGCAGTCTGTGACCACCAGACCGTCGTAATCGCAGGTGATGGCGTCGGCGATGCGCTCAATGCGCTTGTCCGCCACCAAAATGTCGCTGGGACGCCAGGCACCGTCGCGGTAGACCACCGCATTGCGCAGAAGCTGGATCATACGCTGTCCTCCTTTATTTATAGCTCGTTGCGGCACAGGTCGGCAAAGCTCTCCCGCCGCACGGCCAGATAGTTTGTGTCCTCCCGGAGCATGACGATGGCCGGCCGGGGGAGTCGGTTGTAATTGGACGCCATGGAGTAGTTGTAAGCGCCGGTGGTGCATACGGCCAGGGTATCGCCCCGGCGGACATCGGCGGGAAGCGAGACGTTCTCCTGGATAATATCGCCGCTTTCACAGCAGCGGCCCACCACGGAGCAGGCCATGCAGGGCTGCGCCTGAACACGGTCGGCCAGCAGGCAGGTGTATGGGGCGCGGTACAGAGCGTAGCGGGGGTTATCGGTCATGCCGCCGTCTACGGACACGTAGTTCTTGTAGCCGGGAATGCGTTTGACCGTGCCGACGGTGTATAGGGTCATGCCGGCGTCCGCCGCGATGCTGCGGCCGGGCTCCATGTGGATCTCGGGCTCGGGAATGGACAGACGTTGGCAGGTCTCGTGGACCACAGCGGCCACATCGCCGATCCGGTGGGGTATGTCCAGCGCGGGGTCGGTGTCCAGATAGCGGACGCCGTAGCCGCCGCCAAGGTCCAGCTGTCGGGCCAGATAGCCCAGCTTTTTCTTCATGGCGGCGATGAATTCCAGCATGATCACGGCACAGCGCTCGAATACGTCCTCCTCGATGACCTGCGACCCCACATGGCAGTGGAAACCCTCCAGCCGGAGATGCGGCTGAGCCATGGCCAGCCGGGTGATGGACTCTGCCTGTCCGGTCTCGATGGCGCTGCCGAACTTGGAGTCCACTTTGCCGGTGGCGATGGCCTCGTAGGTGTGTGGGTCGATGCCGGGACTGAGGCGCAGCAGGATCTTCTGGGTGATGCCGCGGCGGGCGGCCTCGATCTCCAGTGCCAGCACCTCCTCGGTGCTGTCCGCTACAAAGAAGCCGACGCCGCAGTCCATGGCGTAGCGGATGTCGTCATCCGTCTTGTTGTTTCCGTGGAAATACGCTTGAGACAGATCATAGCCCGCCTGCCGGGCGGTATAGATCTCGCCGGAGGACACCACGTCGATGCCCATCTGCTCCTCCTGCATGATCTCATAGATTCGCTTGAAGCAGTTGACCTTGCTGGCGTACAGGGGGCGGGAGCCTCCGCCGAAATGCCGGGAAAATGCCTGACGGTAGGCGCGGCAGTTGGCCCGCAGGCGGTCCTCATCCATCAGGTACAGCGGTGTGCCATACTGCCGGGCCAACGTGACCACATCCTGACCGGCAAACAGCAGCCGTCCATGGGGGGACACGGAGATGTTATCGCAGATCATATTTCACTCTTTTCCGTCCTCCATCGGAGGCGTCTGTTGATGCAGCATCCGGGAGGATGCCTTTGTAACTACTTATAAAGCAAAGAAGATGCCAGTCCGGAATTCCGAAAATCTTTTTATGTATTGAACAAAAAGCAAACTGTGTTTTTGTGCAAAAGCCACAATAAAAGGGCGGCTGACAGGAAAAATGACAGGAGCGGCCCAGGATAACCCTTGCTTAGAAGTTCGGATTTCAGGACTGTAATTCCTGAAATCCGAACTTGTCAGGTGACGTGGTGTTCCTTGAGCTTGGCGTAAAACACCGTTTTCGTCACGCCCAGCCGCTCCATGGCCCGAACGCGGCTGCCGCCACACTGCTGCAAGGTCTGGCGCAGGATGCGGTCTTCCTCCTGATAGAGCATCTGGCGCAGGGTGGCCGCCTGGGGCTCATGCTCCAGATGGATGTGCTCGGGGTAGATGATGTCGGAGTCCGACAGGGCCACGGCGCGCTCCAATACGTTCTCCAGCTCCCGGATGTTGCCGGGCCAATCGTAGGCTACCAGCTTGCTGAACACCTCGCCGGACAGGCTCTTGTCCGGCATATCGTACTTTTGCCGGATGCCGTCCATGAGGGACTCTATGAGGAAGAAAATGTCCTCCTGACAATCCCGCAGCGGCGGCAGCTCCAGCGAAAAGGCACTGAGACGGTAGTACAGGTCGGCGCGGAAGTGGCCGGCGGCCACTTCGGACTTCAGATCGCGGTTGGTGGCGGCCAGGATGCGGACATCCACCTGAATAGGCTTGGTAGAGCCCACCCTGAAGATGGTCTTGTTCTGGATCACGTTCAGCAGCTTGGCCTGCACCGGCAGGGGCAGCTCGCCGATCTCATCCAGAAAGATCGTGCCGCCGTTGGCCTCCTCGAAGAAGCCTGCCCGTCCCCGGGGGTCAGCGCCGGTAAACGCGCCGCCTGCATAGCCGAACATCTCGCTCTCGAAGAGCGTGGGGGCGATGGTGGAGCAGTCCACATGGAGAAACGGACCTTTCCGGGGCTGGGTCTGCTGGATGGACCGGGCCAGATGGGATTTGCCGGTGCCGCTTTCGCCGGTGAGCAAGACGCTGCAGTCCAGTTGACTGAGCTTGTAGGCGTAGCGCTTGACGCTGGCCATAGCGCTGCTGCCGCCTGGCAGGCTGTCGAAACCGGCAGGCTGGGATGCGCCGGAGGCGGCGCGGCGGTAGCTACGCTCGGCGAACCGGATGGCGTCGTTACGCTCCCGGATCGTGGTGCGGATGTCCTCCACGCTGCGAAATTTCACGATCGCACCCTCCGGGGACTTGCCGGCAGGGATGGGCAGGATAGACGCCACCAGCGTGTAGCCGTTGACATCGTAGATCTGATCTCGGTGGCCGGGCGAGCTGCCGTTCAGCACCTGGTCCAGATGCTGGTGGAAGAGGTCACCCTCCAGAAAGCGGCGGTAGGAATGGCCCACGATATCCACCTGACAGCCCGGGCTTTTCGCGCTGAACGTTCCGCCCCGCAGCAAATGTCCGATGCCCTCCTTCTTGGCGGTATAGCCCCGTTCCTCCCAGAATTTCACCTGATGGGTCGCGCCGTCCAGCACCACCATCTGCCCAATGCAGAGAAAATAGCGGATGGCGTAGACCGCGCCGTCCACCGTGACGGAGACCTCCCGCTCCCCGATCTCGATGGAGATGGACAGCCCGTGGTAGACGGTGTGCAGCGTCATGACAGAGGCATCGCTGCCGGGGATGAATTTATAGACGGCCTCGCTGTCGGGATCGTCATAGACGCCTACGGCGGCCACCATGTCGCCGGAGCGGAGCTTCCGATCCTGAATGTGCAGACGGGCCAGATCGGCGGGGGTCAGCTCGCCGTCGTCCGCGCCGATGGCCGTGTCCGCAAGGATGATCATATCGCCGGCGGCCAGCTGTCCGGCCTCATGGGAGCGGCTGCTCTGCCCCGCAAGACCAAAGCGTTCCTGGGCACGGGTGTTGATATGGGTCACGATACCGTGGGCGTCTGTCAGAAACATGGCGTGAGTAGAGGCATCCATGACCTCCCGTAAAACATCCATACACCGCCCGCCTTTCCCTTTCAATATGTTTTTCATTATACCTTATCGGGGAGTCCTTTGCAATAAGGAATGGAGTGCAATAAATTGCACAATTGCAGGGGTGTCAAGCATGTTTGACACCCCTGCAATCGCTGACTTGCCCGGCAAATTTATAAATTATGTCCATAATGCAACAGAGCGTATGTGCCATAGGTAATGACTTTTTTCATGTTGTATATCGACTCCTATTCCTTCAATACACCTCGCCGGAGCAAATCGTCAAAAGCAGCAAAAAACCTGTCGTTATCGCAAATCTGCAATGCGCCTATATGCCCTGCACGGAATACCGTTTCCGCCGGTTCTCCGCCGTTAGGACAAATGATGATTCCGTATTCATCTTTCAAAATCTCAAACAGGTGGTGCGCCGAAACATCTTCATTTTTAGGCGACAGTGCTGTCAGTGTGTTCGATGGATTCTTGGCGTAACTGTTGAAGGGATATTGTTTCATCCTCGTTCTGAAGTCATCTGCAATATGCGCAACAGCTACGAATACACCTGTAGTTCCCCAGAAGATGAATCATGTCCCTGCAAGGGAAAAATATCAAAGGAGAAAAAATCATGCAGAAAAATGCAGCAATTAGCCGGAAAATAACTCTCACTATACGCGAAGCCGCACAATACAGCATCATTGGAATCCATCGCATTGAGTCCATGCTGAAAGAGAACGGTTGCCCGTTCTGCCTTCGCGCAGGCCGAAAGCGGTTGGTCAAGAGACGGGCGTTTGAGGAATTTCTAAATTCATCGCGCTGTGTTTAAGGCAATTATCTGAATTATATTTAATTTTTCTGTTGAGAAAGCGAGACTAACATGGTAAAATTTTATCGTCAAGCAAAGCAAGCTGTAAATGTTGAGATTGCACTGACATTCTATGATATTTACAGACTTTTGCCGGATAAAAGTACAAAGGAGATTTCGAAATGAAATTAGGTATCGTGGGTCTGCCCAACGTGGGCAAAAGCACCCTCTTCAACGCCATCACCAACGCCGGGGCGGAGAGCGCGAATTACCCGTTCTGCACCATCGAGCCGAACGTGGGCGTGGTGGCCGTGCCGGACGCGCGGCTGGACAAGCTGGCGGAGATGTACGAGCCGGACAAGAAGACGCCCGCCGTCATCGAGTTCGTGGACATCGCGGGGCTGGTCAAGGGCGCGTCGCAGGGCGCGGGGCTTGGCAACAAGTTTTTGGAGAACATCCGCCGCACGGACGCCATCGTCCACGTCGTGCGCTGCTTTGACGACGAGAACATCATGCACGTCGTGGCCGACGCGAGCCAAAACGTCCCTGTTGACCCGCTGGGCGACATCGAGACGATCGACTTGGAGCTGATCATGGCCGACCTCGAGATGGTCAACCGCCGCGTGGAAAAGGCGACAAAGGCCGCCAAGGGCGACAAAAAATTTCTCCACGAGGCCGAGGTGTTCAAGGCATTGGCCGCGCATTTGGACGGCGGCAAATCCGCCCGCACGTTCGAGTGCGATAAGGACGACCGCGCCATCATCGAGACGGCGGATCTTTTGAGTCTCAAGCCCATCATCTACGCCGCGAACATGGACGAGGACGGCTTCGCCCACTGCGAGGGCAACGCCTATTTCAAGGCCGTGCGCGACCTCGCCGCGAAGGAGGGCGCACAGGTGCTGCCCATCTGCGCCAAGCTTGAGCAGGACATCGCCGAGCTGGACGACCCGGACGAGCGCGCGATGTTCTTGGCGGAGCTGGGCGTTGAAAAATCCGGGCTGGACCGCCTCATTCAGTGCAGCTACGAGCTGCTGGGGCTGATTTCGTTTTTGACCTACGGCAAGGACGAGTGCCGCGCGTGGACGATCAAAAAAGGCACGAAAGCCCCGCAGGCGGCGGGCAAGATCCACTCCGACATCGAACGCGGCTTCATCCGCGCCGAGACCATCAACTTCGACGAGATGATGGCCTGCGGCGGCAGCGTGGCCGCCGCGAAGGAGAAGGGTCTGCTGCGCTCCGAGGGCAAGGAGTACGTCGTCAAGGACGGCGATATGATTTATTTCCGGTTTAATGTATAACTAAGCATCATAAACCCCCTCCCGGCGCGGCTTTCCGCCCGGGAGGGGGTTCCTGTTGTGGAGATTTGAGTCCGTTATTACAAGGTGCGAAGTGATGCGGAAATCTGCCGCTGTCTCTTGGCTGCGATGGCCTCGGCGGCTGCGGCCGCGGCCACGGCGGACATATCATCAGCCCGACAGCTTAACCACAAGCACATCGTTATACCACTGTATGCAGCCGCTTTCGGGGAACGACGGCATTGCGTCCGTAAACTCCGCCGGAATATCATTCGCAACCCGGCAAAGTGCGGTCTGCAAAACGTATTTGTAGTATGTCGTATACGTCAAATCGTATGTGATGGTCGATCTGCCGCCCAGCCCTGTAATTCTCGAAACATAGGGGAATAGCCCGTTGTCCTCCGTTTTCGGCTGCCCCACAAATACGACCTTGGACTCGCCCGGCACATACCCCTCTGTCGCGTTCATCTGTGCAGTCACATTCGTCATAACGGAAAGTGTTGCCTGCCGTTCCAAATCCTTTTTTACGTAGGCGCTGTTCGCGGTCTGCACATCCGCAAGCAAAATCAGAACAAGTGCGAAAACAGCCACGCCCCGACACATCTTAGGCAACACGCCGACACGCGGAGAGGCCTCGGTGTATACCATCAAAAGCACCAGCAGGTAGATCAGCCACGCCGCATAGAGCATCAAATCATGCACCATGCCGCCGTCCAGCACGCAGGACACGTTCATGCCGAGCGGCAGCAGTGCGCCCAAAACGATGAACAACGCCTTGTTCAGCGCGGGCAGCTTCTTCGAGCAGATGGTTTGAAACACCACTGCGACAGCAGGCAGCGCAAGGAGGATATGCAGTACGCGCATTTCGACCGGCGAGCGCGAGGATTTATAGAACACATCAAGCCACGCCAAATACGCAGACGGTATTGTTTTCACAAAATGCAGTATTCCGCCATCGGCTTTAAGCAGCTTGTTCAGTCCGTTATACCCGGAGGACAATTCGACCTCCGTAAGCGCGCAAACCAGTTTTGTCGCCAAAAAATAGGCTATTCCCGCCGCAAGGAATATCGCGATCGCCTGAAATCCCTTTCGGATGACCTTGAGCGCTTGCTCTCCCTGCATCAGCTGTAAGATCGAGGCAATCATCACCAGTGCTATGGCAACGGAAATCATGCTCTGATACAATCCCAGCGCAATCACAAGCGGCAAAATGCCCAGCCAAGCGGTCTTCCCGCCTCTTTCCCACAGGAAAACGGCACATACGCTCAGCATTGCCGCGAAGATGTCCGCGTCCAAATCGGTTATGTAGGTCGCCGCCAAGGCCGTCACCGTGATATTTACCGTAAATATTCCGGCAATCAACGCAATTCTGAACTTGTCTTTGACCGAAAAAATGCGCGCCGCAAGCCATACGCTTATCGACAGCCATATCAGCGTAAGCACACCATTCAGCCACGGCAGTGCTAACCCGCCGTGAAACAGCTTCAGATAAACCGGCTCAACGAAACGCCCCAGCGATATCTTCCACTGCGATACCCCGCCAGATGTGAAAAACTCGTTGACGGAATCATGGGATATCGTTAAATTCAGAAATCCGTAGGCGTGTGCCGCCAATCCCCAAGCAAACACGGCAATCGTCGCCGTAACAAGTGTTTTCCTCTCCTCTTCAAACCGAGCTATCGCTGTTTCTGCTTTCTTTTTCATCTTCATCTATCTCTCCACCTCTCGTTTTTGCGCGCAAAGAAGAAGCCCAAGCCTTCCGGCAAACACACATCCTTCCGGGTTCGGTAGAACCCGGAAACGCGGAGACGCAGAGCGCGCTCTGCGTCCCTATTTTGATGTCAAATGTGCTTACTTATCCT
>CAVGSO010000045.1:0-12176 GCA_963631875.1 Firmicutes bacterium CAG:341
CTGGCGTCGGGCAACACCTTCAGCTTTCAGGAGGGCAGCCAGCAGGCGCGCAACGACGCAAAGAACCTGACCGCCATGGCGAGAGTAAGGCTGATAAAGCTTGAAAACGACACCGGGGAGAGGTTATCCGGTGCCGTTTTCAGCCTTTATAGAGCGGACGGTACGCCGGTCTTTGAACACCACCTTGTGACCGACAAGAACGGCGAGATCGTCGCCGCGCTCACGGCGGGCGACTATTATTTTGAGGAGCTGATACCGCCGGAGGGCTATGACTTTCTGCGGGACGAGGACAACGCCCCCGTCACGTGCCACCCCTTCACCGTCACCGAGACACAGGAGCAAAACGAGGAAACCATAGAGCTGACGGTGGAGAACCGCAAAGCGAAGGTCGGCACGCTGACCGTGACCAAAACCGTGCAAAGCAGCGACGGCTCTGCCCTGACCGATGCGCAGACCGCGCAGGAATTCCGCTTCACCGTGACCTTCTCCGTCGGCGGCAGCTACTACTTCACCGTGCAGCGCAGCAGCGGCGAGGAGGTGCGCCACGGTACGCTTGAAAGCGGCGGCACCCTTATGCTCCGCCACGGCGAAAGCGCGAAATTCTACTCGGTTTCCGCCGAGAACAACTGGTACTCCGTCACCGAGACGCAGACCGACGGCTATACCGCCGCTTCGACCGGCGAGGCGGGCTGGATCACCGAATCGGGCGCTGCGGCGGCCTTTACCAACACCTACACCGTGCCGACGCCGCCCGAGCCGACCCCCGATCCCGAACCGACACCCGAGCCGGAGCCGGAGCCGGAGCCGGAGCCGACACCCGAGCCGGAGCCTACGCCTGAGCCGGAGCCTGTGCCGAATCCCGATTCCGATGTGCCGAAGACCGACGACAGCCGCAGACCGGTGCTCTGGCTCTCGCTCATCGCCGTCAGTGCTGCGGGGCTTTGCTGCTGCGGACTGTATGTGAAGAAGCACCTGCGCCGCCGTAGAAGGAGGGTGGACAAATGAGCGGAAAACACGTAAAGCCGATGCGTCAGGTCTTCAAATCGCTCCTGCCGCGCCGTCCGCCGTCGGAAATCAAGCGGCGGACCGGTGTCGGGTGGATTTGCCGGGGGCTTATCGCGGCGTTCGCCGTTATGCTCGTGGTCGCCTCCGCGCAGTATATCGCCTATGTCGCCGAGAATATGCGCTCGGAGCGGCTGGCGGCGGAGCTGCTGGAAATCGCGATGACCGCGCAGACGGCGCAGCCGAAGGACGGTCAGACGGAGTACGCCCCCATTACGCTGGATTTTGACACCTTAAGGGCGAAAAACCCCGACATCATCGCATGGGTCTACTGCCCGGACACCGAGGTAAACTACCCCGTTGTGCAAAGCAGCGACAATAAATATTATCTCCGCCGCGGGGTGGACGGCTCCTCCCGCACCGCCGGCAGCATTTTTGCCGACTTCCGCAATGCCGCCGACCTGTCGGACGAGAATAACATCCTCTACGGTCATAATATGAAGGACGGCAGTATGTTTGCGGCCATCACCCGCTATGCGGAGCAAAGCTACTACGACGACCATCCCGTCTGGTACATATTGACGCCGGAGAAGGATTATAAGGTCACGCTCTTCGCAGGCTTTGTCACCGACACCAGCTCACCGGTCTATGCCACCGCCCGCAGAACCACGGCGGACGGCACGCCCGTGATGGAGCAGGCGTGGGCAGACTCAAACTTCCGCGGCGGCGCACCCCCTGCCGAGGGTGAGCATACCGTGACCTTTTCCACCTGCTCGTATGCGTTCACCAATGCGCGGTATGTGCTTATCGGCGTAATGCATGAGCTTGGCAGGGCCGCCTCGGCATAATCAATCCGTTTTCAAAAATACATAAAGGAGAAATCAGCTATGGCCAAAAAACCGACAAACAAGAAGCGTTCAGCTGCGGTTATCGCCGTTGCCATTGCGCTGGTGATCGCGCTGGGCGGCACCTTCGCGTGGCAGTCGATCAACCAGCAGGCGCTCAACGAAGTGATGAGCGTGACAAACCCCGGAGGCAGACTGCACGACGATTTCGACGGCAGCTCGAAGGATGTGTATGTCGAGAACTTCGGCAATCAGCCCATCTTTGCCCGTATCCGTCTGGACGAGTACATGGAGATCGGCGAAGGCGCCGGCATGAAGACCGGCGACAACGGCGTGAACAATGCGAAAGCTCTCGCAAAGAACGCCAATATCAACGATGTGACCACATGGACGACCCATATCCCCGGCACCACCGCCGCTACCACCGGCATCGGTGAGGAGAATGCGGACGACACTCTGTGGAACGACACCGACAAGACTTTCAAGACCTACTGGACATGGACGATGGGCGGGCAGGATACCACCAACAACCCCAACGGTCAGACCGTGTATATGCCCACCTTTAACATGAACAAGAACAGCCTGGCCGCCGACATCAACGGTACGGCCGCCGGTCTGGACGGCAGCCGCTGGACAGGCACGCCCTACGACGATTATTACCAATACACCGAGGGTGAGACCGCCGAGGGTGTGAGAACCACCAACACAGAGGTTCCCTCCGGCGCGTTCTACGGCATGGGCGACACCACCGCGGGCGATGTGAACAGCGAGACCAACGGTAAGTACGGCAACGGCGGTGAGGAGGGCACGAACTACAAGGTCGTTGCCGAGACCCACACCGCACAGAAGACCAAGACCGCTTCGGTCATCAGCATGGCGGAGTATTGGGCGATGACGACCGACAACGACCGTGCCGCCTTCAGCGGCTGGGTGTACGATACCGACGGCTGGGCATACTGGTCTCAGCCCATCGCGCCCAAGACCGCGACAGGTCTGCTGCTGGATAAGATCGAGATGAAGAACGAAGCGACCCCCGTTGACGAGTGGTATTACGCCATCAACGTCGTGGCGCAGTTTGTCACCGCCAACGATCTCGGCTCCGTCGGGAGCGACGGCACCGGCACCGGCTTCTTCAGCGAAAGCGACGGCAATGTTCCCACCGACGAGGCACTGGCGCTGCTTCAGGGAATCGGCGTAAATGTCGGCACACTGACCGTTACGAAAGGTGAAGATGCCGATAATATTGCTGGTACAGCCATGACGATGGAGAATAGCAGCACCGCCTCCGTTGCGGCGGCCTTCAGCAATACGGTCACGGGCGCAACCTGGCAGTGGGAATCCGACAATACGGCTGTGGCGACCGTTGAGGCTGGTGCGAACGACGCAAGCAAGGCGACCGTCACGGCTGCCTCAAGCGGCTCCGGCACGGCGACCATCACGGCAAGCTATGTCACTTCGGCGGGCGCTGTCATCCGCACCGCCTCCTTCAAGGTGACGATCCCGCCGCAGAATATAAACGTGGGCGATAAGGTCACACTGGACGGCGTGACCTACACCGCCGTGAGAGCGCAAAACGTAACCGGCAAAGCGGCAAATGAGGATAAGGCCACTACGCACAGCGCCATTCTGCTGCTGGCGGACACGAGCGTGAATACCATGGCCTTCGGCGGAAGCACCTATTACAACGACTGGGCACACAGCAACGTGAGAAACTACCTGCAGACTACATTTACGACAAACAATCCCAGCGCGGCGGCAAAGGCGCTGACCGTTACAATCTCTACCTACGGCGGCGCATACGCCGGCAAAGACAGCAGCGGAAGCAGTCTCATCGGCACAGAGATAAAAACAGACGATACCTTCTTCCTGCTTTCCGAGGCGGATATTGACGCGAAAGCGACGAATGATAGCGTGGGGAATACCGATCCGGAGGATTACGAATATACCGCCGGTTCAAGGCTGATCGACGCCAACGGCAACATTCTTACAAATAACGGAACCTCCTCCACTGGGACGATCCCCACGCTCAATAAAACCTGGTTCCTGCGCTCGCCGAACCGTGTCTATACCGGCATAACCGGCGTGAAAGTAAACGCATACTCTGTTGTAAAGGTGAATTCCACCGGAGATCAGTACGCTGTCCGTCCCGCATTCTGGTACAACCTCGGTACTGAAACCGAGTAAATCAGCAAACCGTGAGAAGGTGAGAAACACCGCAAGAGGAAATGAAGTCGGCAACGAACACGCCCAAGCCGTTCCCTTTTCCTTGCATTTTTGGCCGCCATCCTGTATAATAAACTTAAGAAAACCGTAAAGGGAGGAAACGCAATGGCTTATGTCGCCTTGGTCGGCCTTTACTTCGTGCCAACCATCTGCCTCTTGGGTTCCGGCTGGAGCTACGTCCGCTGGAAGAACGAACACGAGGACGAAGCACTCTCTGAGCGCGCCCACAGGAACTTCAAGCGCCTGATCATCGCCGTCCCCGTCTCGCTGGCCTTCTTCCTCGCACTGAAATTCATCTTCCCGGTCACATGAAGCAAAAAAGCACCCCTCGGGGTGCTTTTTTCACGCCCTTTCGCGGCGTTTGGCGCGGCAACTTTTTGTCAAATCCCTATTGACATTGTATGCATTATGTAGTACACTCTTAATGCCTATAAAAAAGATATGTTAAAGGAGTGATCCTATGCAGGTCTATGCGGACAATGCCGCGACGACGCGGATGAGCGACAAGGCCGTGGCGGCCATGCTTCCCTATTTTCAGACGTACTACGGCAACCCCTCCAGTCTGCACACCGTCGGTCAGCAGGCCGCCGAGGCGCTATCCGACGCGCGGCAGCGGGTGGCCGCCTGTCTCGGCTGCAGCTTCAAGGAGATCACGTTTACCTCCGGCGGCAGCGAGGCCGACAATCAGGCCATTATTTCCGCCGCCCGTATCGGCGAGCGCAAGGGCAAGAAGCACATCATTTCGACCGCCTTTGAGCATCACGCGGTGCTGCACACGCTGAAAAAGCTGGAAAAAGAGGGCTTTGAGGTCGAGCTTTTAGACGTCGGCTCGATCGGCACGGTGACAGCGCAGCAGGTGGCGGACGCCATCCGGGACGACACCTGTCTCGTGACCATCATGTACGCCAACAACGAGATCGGCTCGATCATGCCCATCGCGGAGATCGGGGCGGTGTGCCGTGAAAAGGGCGTGCTGTTCCACACCGACGCGGTGCAGGCGGCGGGACATCTGCACATCGACGTGAAGGCGCAGCACATCGATATGCTCTCCCTCTCCGGCCACAAGTTCCACGGGCCGAAGGGCGTGGGCGTGCTGTACGCACGGCAGGGCATTCCACTGACGAACGTCATCGAGGGCGGCGCACAGGAGCGCGGCAAGCGCGCCGGGACGGAAAACATCCCCGGCATTATGGGTCTTGCGGCGGCGTTGGAGGAGTCCTGCGGCCACATTGACGAGGACATCCCCCGGCTGACGAAGCTGCGGGACAAGCTCATCAAGGGACTGTCGCAAATCCCCCACTCCGCGCTCAACGGCGACCCGGTGCATCGGCTGCCGACGAACGTGAACTTCTGCTTTGAGGGCATTGAGGGCGAGAGTTTGCTGCTGCTTCTGGACGCGGCGGGTATCTGTGCCTCCTCCGGCAGCGCCTGCACGAGCGGCTCGCTTGACCCCAGCCACGTGCTGCTGGCCATCGGTCGGCCGCACGAGGTGGCGCACGGCTCGCTGCGCTTGAGCCTCTGCCACAGCACCACCGAGGCGCAGGTGGACTATATTCTCGAAAAAGTCCCCGGCATCGTGGCATATCTTCGGAATATGTCGCCGATGTGGAAGGATCTCGAGAGCGGCAAGCGGCAGTTTCTTCTGTGAAAAGGACGCCGATGATATGGTAATTGTAAAGGAGCGTTGTTGACTATGGCTTTATATACCGACACTGTGATGGATCACTTCATGCACCCCCGGAATGTGGGCGAGATCGCCGACGCGGACGGCGTGGGCGAGGTGGGCAACGCCAAGTGCGGCGACATCATGAAGATGTACCTGAAAATCAAGGACGGCCGCGTGGCGGACGTGAAATTTGAGACGTTCGGCTGCGGCAGTGCCATCGCCTCCAGCTCGATGGCCACGGAGATGATCAAGGGCAAAACCATCGACGAGGCACTGGCGCTGACGAACAAGGAGGTCGTGGATGCGTTGGGCGGTCTGCCCGCGCACAAGCTGCACTGCTCCGTGCTGGCCGAGGAGGCGGTGAAGTCCGCCGTGAAGAACTACTACGACCGCAACGGCATTGCCTACGACAAGAGCAAATTCCCCGACTGCGAGGGCTGTGAAAGCTGCCGCATGGTCTAAAAACAGAGAAAGCCCTCCCGCGGCTTCGCCGCGGGAGGGCTTTGACGTCATTCCGGTTTTTCCGACAGTCCTCAAAAAATCCCGTACCCCGCGCCTTGGGTGATGATGTACGACCAGAGAACCGGGCCGACCGCTCCGGTGGGGCTGTACCCGAGGCGGCTTTGCAGCGTTCGGATGGCACGCGCCGTGGCAGGGCCGAAAATACCGTCCACCGTGACGGTGGGCAGCGTGCTGTCCTGCGCGGCGAGCTGGTTGAGGCGCGTTTGCAGCAGCGTGATCTCCTGCCCGGTGTCGCCCTCGACGAGAAAGCGGCCGGGGAACAGCTCGCGGGCGAACGCGCGGTAGTCCTCCGGGAGCTGGTAGAGCGTCTGCTCGTAGACATTCTGCATGGCGTTCCACGTGTTGCGCCCGACCACGCCGTCCACCGTCAAGCCGTAGGTGTTTTGAAAGGCATAGACCGCGTCACGCAGCTCCTCGTCAAATTGGTCGCTAATGCGGATTCGGGGCAGCTCCGGCAGGAAAAAGCCCAAAAAGGCCAGATAGAAGCGCACCGTCTGCACGCCAATCCCGCTGTCGCCGAGACGCAGTACCTTCGGGAACTGACGCTGCGCCTCCGAGAGCGTCAGCCCCTCGCCGCTGACCTCGGAGAGACTTTTCACGCCGTTGAAGACGGCCTTGACGCGATACCACGTGGATTTGCCGACAATGCCGTCCTGCTCCAAATTGAAGATCCGCTGGAAGGCGCGTACCGCGTCCTCCGTCGGCACATCGTAAATACCCGTGACCTCCGGAATGTCGGGGAGCGCGGGATAGTTTTTGCGAATGCGGCGGAGCTGGCGCTGCAGCGTGACCACCTCCTCGCCGACGCTGCCTCGGCGGAGCGGGCGGCCGGGGTAGGACGGCGTACTGTCGCCGACCGGGGCGTTGTAGACGAGGTCGATGTCCTGACCGTAGTAGTGCTGCAAAATCTCATACGGCGTGTAGCCCTGCCGCCCCAACTCCTCGCTCCCCCACTGGGATAGTCCGCGGCACTGCGTCTGCACGCCGTCGCAGAACTGCGCGTAGAGCGGTTCAATGTTGCCGCGGCGCACGATGTAGTTGTTAAAAAGCGCATCCACGAGGGTGTTGATGTTCTCGAATGTGGCGCGTCCGGCGACGAACGCCTGATCATAGCGGGTGTCGTTGGTAATGTCGAAGTCGTAGCCCCGGCTGCGGTAATATTCGGTGTAGACGCGGTTCAGCGCCACCGAGTTTTGGGCTAAGATGTTGGCGCGGAGCGCGTTTTCGTTCCACGTCGGGTACAGCTCGCTGGCGGCGACGTTTTTGATGTACTGTGGAAACGTGACCGTCAGATTTTCCGCCGGGTCGTCCGGCGCACCCAGATGTACGGTGATGTACTCCGGCACGACAGGGTACGGCATGGCTATCCCTCCTGCGTGACGGGCGTGAGCGAGACGGACAGGAGGCTCTCCACCCGTGGGAAGACCAGCACCTGCGCTTGCTCGTGCGTGTCGTAGCGCGGGTGACGCACCGCGACGGTGTACGCCGTGCCGCTGATGCCCGCCGTGTCGGCGGAGCGTCCCCATGAGGCCGGGAGTGCCGGGAGCAGAATGCCCTCGGCGATGCCGGAGCTGTCCGTTATGCCTGTGTAGAACGTCTCGCGCACCGCGCTGAAGTCGCGGTACACCTCCACCTCCGCACCAGGAACGGGAAAAATCCCCCGTGCGGAGGACACCTGTACGCGCAGACTTCCCTGCTCGGCGTGGGCGGCGCGAAACCAACCCACGGGGTCAAGCTGTGCCATCGTCATACCTCCCCCTTTCGTTGGGAAAGCCTATGCCGCGAGGGGCGAAAATTTTCCGCCGCGTTCAAAAAATATTTTTTGTTTTCTAATTTTGCTCTAATATTCCGCGCGTATGATAAAGACACAACAGAGGAAGACACCTCAACATGAACAACCACCCAACACTTTCAGGAGGTAAACGATATGAAAACTTTCCACATCATCAAGAAGGCCGGCCCCGCGAACTTCGCGCTGGAAAGCACCCGCACGCTCGATAACGGCGTGACGCTGCGCCTGACCCACTGCGGCGAGAGCATGACCGTCACCGCCGTCTACGAGCGCGAGCTGGAGACGTTTGACGGCCTGCGTACCGTGGCCGAGGCGGCGTATATCGAGGACTACCTCTCTCGCAAGTACAACGGCGTGGCCGTCGACGACCTGCCGCTGCTGACGGCGTAACATCTTGCCAAGCGGGGGAAAATTTGCTATACTGGACGGGAGCGAACCAAGCCTCCGCCCGCCGATGGGCGGGCGGAGGCTTTTACCTTCAAAAACAGGAGGGCGGTATCATGCGTATCTTGGTGGCGGAGGATCAGCCGGAGCTGCTGCGGATGCTGGTGAAAAACCTGACAACGGCAGGCTACACCGTGGACGGCGTGCCGGACGGCGCGGAGGCGCTGGCGTACCTCGACGCGGCGGTATATGCCGCGGCGGTGCTGGACATCATGATGCCGCGGGTGGACGGCCTGACGGTGCTGCGCACCCTGCGCGACCGCGGCAGCGTCCTGCCCGTGCTGCTGCTGACGGCGCGTGACGCCGTCTCCGACCGCGTGGTCGGGCTGGACGCCGGGGCGGACGACTACCTCATCAAGCCCTTCGCGCTGGACGAGCTGCTGGCGCGGCTGCGGGTGCTGACACGGAAAAAGGGCGCTGGACGCACCAACATCTTCACCCTCGCCGACCTGACGGTGGACACCGCCGCCAAGACGGCGCGGCGCGGCGAGCGGACGCTGGAGCTTTCCGCCCGCGAGTACGCGCTTTTAGAGTACCTGATCCGCAACAAGGGCGTCATCCTCTCGCGCTCGCAGATCGAAAACAGCCTCTGGAGCTACGACTACGCCGGAGGGACGAACGTCGTGGACGTCTACATCAGCTACCTGCGCAAGAAATTGGAGCGCGGCGGCGAGGCGAAGCTCCTCCACACCGTGCGCGGCATGGGCTGGGTCTTAAAGGAGGGCGAGTGATGCGGCATATTTCCATCAAGCTGCGCTTGACGATCTGGTTCACCGTGGTCATGGTCGTCATCGCCGCGCTGGTGCTGATCTTCGTCATGCTGATGAACCGCAACAGCGTCACCCGGCCGCCGCAGGCGGAGGTCGTCTACATGGTGCAGCGCAACGCGGACGACGTGGAGTTCGAGCACGGGCAGTGGGATTTCAGCGACGTGGAACTGTATGCCCACGGCGTTTTCACGGAGGTCTATGACGAAAACGGCCAACGCCTCGCCGGGGCGGCGCCCGTGGCGGTGTCAGACACCACGCCCTCGGAAAACTGCCGGCTTCACACCGTCTTAGGGTCGGACGGCGCGACCTACTACGTCTACGACCAGTGGCTGAGCCTCGGCGCGGGCGGTCTGTGGGTGCGCGGGACGATCAACGCCTCCGCCAAGGGCAGCGTGATGGGCGTCATCGTGCCGCTGGCGTGGACACTGCTGCCGGGACTGGTAGTGCTGTCCGCGCTGGGCGGCTGGCTCATTTCGAGCCTCTCGTTCAAGCCCTTGGAAAAGGTCATCGTCGCCGCGTCCTCCATCTCCGACGGCGAGGACTTATCGCGGCGTATCGGTCTTCCGCGCGGGCGGAGCGAAATTCACCGTCTCGCCGCCGCCTTCGACGATATGTTTGACCGACTGGAGCGCTCCTTCCACGCGGAAATGCAGTTCACCTCCGACGCAAGCCACGAGCTGCGCACACCCGTGACGGTCATCTTGGCGGAGTGCGAGACGCTGGAGCAGGGACACCCCTCCAACGAGGAATACCGCGGCGGCGTGGCCGTCATCCACCGTCAGGCGGAGCAAATGTCGCGCCTCATCGCCCAGCTTCTCCACATCACGCGGCTGGAACAGGGGACGCAAAAGGTGTCGTTCGAGACGGCCGACCTCGGTGAGCTGGCGGAGGTCGTCTGCGACCAACAGCAGCTCCTTGCGCCGGAGGACACCACGCTCACCTGCAAGGCCGAGCCTCTGACGATGTCGCTGGATGTGATGCTCATCACGCGCCTTTTGAACAACCTCATCTCCAACGCCTTCCGCTACGGAACGCCCGGCGGCCACGTGGAGGTCACGGTCAAGCGCGAGGGAACGGACGCGCTGCTCGCGGTGCGTGATGATGGGATCGGCATTGCACCGGAGCAGCAAGCGCACATCTGGCAGCGGTTCTATCAGGTCGATCCGGCCAGAAGCGGCAGCGAGGGTACAGGGCTTGGCCTTTACATGGTGCAGCAGATCGCGCGGCTGCACGGCGGCACGGCCTCGGTCGAGAGCAAGCTTGGTCAGGGCAGCACGTTCCTCATCCGCCTGCCGATTCGGGCATCGTGATGGTCATCCGGTCGCTCACACAGGAGCTGAGGCTCTATCTGCCGGATATGGCGATCCTGCTGGCCGTGCTGCTGGGACTGCTGCCGCACTGGCGAAAAGAGGGAACGCGGCGGCTGCTCGTCCTCACGGTGTGCTATGTCTATCTGCTCGGCGTGCTGTGGGTCACGGTGCTGCCGATCCTCTCCCTCATCGGCATACACCATGCGTATCAGCCGATGGTCTTGGTGCCGTTCCGCGACCTGCGCTATGGGTACGGACACGCCGCCGATCAGATCGTGCTCAACGTCCTGATGACCGTGCCGCTTGGCTTTCTTTGGCCGCTGGTGCGGCGCAGGGACGGCGTTCTCCGCGCCGTGGGCATCGCATTTTTGCTCAGCCTGTGCATCGAGCTTTTGCAGCCCCTCCTCCCTACCGCCCGCCGCTCGGACATCACCGACATCATCTGCAACACCCTCGGCGGCCTCATCGGCTACCTCCTCTACTGCCCGTGGAAAAAGGCGCTGCGGAGGTGGCGGTGATGCGGAAGCGGCGGTGAATGGAACGCTGCTTTCTCTGTCATTGCGAACCAGTGCGTACACTGGTGTGGCAATCCCTACCCCGCGCCGCAGGCGCGGAAACGCCTCCCTTGTGTAAGGGGAGCTTAAGAGACAGATTCCCACGCCGGTGACATCGGTCATCGGCTCGGAATGACAGGGCGGACAGAGTCGTCCGCCCCCCACGAGATACGGTGCATAAAACAACAGGAGGGGCGAGCCCCTCCTGTTGTTTCTCTATCTCACACCACCACAGCGCGGTGGAAGACCTTCTTGCCCTTCTTGATGATGAGGCCGTCGCCCGTGAACTGCTCGCAGCCGAACGTCGTCTCGATGGCGTCCACCTTTTCATCGTTGACGCTCACGCCGCCCTGCTGCACGAGCCGCCGCGCCTCGCCCTTGGAGGCGGCCAGCCCGCACTTGACGAGCAGCGTCAGCACGTCGATTGCGCCGCCGCCGAAGTCGTCGTTCGTCAGCTCCGTGGTCGGCATATTCTCGGTGTCACCCGCCCCGGCGAAGAGTGCGTGGGACGCCTCCTTGGCCTTGTCGGCCTCCGCCTCGCCGTGGATGAGCTTCGTCAGCTCGTAGGCCAAGATCTCCTTGGCGTCGTTAAGCTGAGATCCCTCCCACGAGGCCATCTTGTCGATCTCCTCCAGCGGCAGGAACGTGAGCATACGGATGCACTTGAGAACATCGGCGTCGTCCACGTTGCGCCAGTACTGGAAGAACTCGAACGGACTGGTCTTATTCGGGTCGAGCCATACCGCGCCCTTGGCGGTCTTACCCATCTTCTTGCCCTCGGAGTTCATCAACAGCGTGATGGTCATCGCGTGGGCGTCCTTGCCCAGCTTCTTGCGGATCAGCTCCGTGCCGCCGAGCATATTGCTCCACTGGTCGTCGCCGCCGAACTGCATATTGCAGCCGTAGTGCTGGAACATATAGTAGAAATCGTAGCTCTGCATGATCATGTAGTTGAACTCAAGGAAGCTCAACCCGCGCTCCATGCGCTGCTCGTAGCAGCGGGCGCGGAGCATATTGTTCACGCTGAAGCAGCCGCCCACCTCGCGCA
>CAVGSO010000046.1:0-12096 GCA_963631875.1 Firmicutes bacterium CAG:341
AAAAAGATAAAATTTTTTGGCTCACAGAGCCGATTTGTTTCGGGCTTCGCCCGAAACGCCCGTTTACTCCCTCTCCCACAGGAGAGGGAGTAAGTCCATTGTAACAGATTTGTAAACAAATGCAAGAGGGAAATGCAAAAAAGTTGGAATATTTTTTAGGGGCAGCCTTGCCCGCCGCTGTGAAATAAACGAAAAAGAGGCACACGTTTGTGTGTCTCTTCTTTGGTACGCCCGACTGGAGTCGAACCAGCGGCCTTTAGAGTCGGAGTCTAACGCTCTATCCATCTGAGCTACGGGCGCATACGATACAACTATATATGGTATATTTCGGCTTTCTGCAAATTGCCTTTAGCATTATAGCAGTTCTTCGCTCGGATGTAAAGCCGTTTTCCAAAAAGTTTTTCCTCGGTGCGGCCGAAAAGGCGGCATTTTTTGTTTTCCTGTCGAAAGGCGCTTGTATTTTTCACCATTCGTGGTATGATAGTGAGTACCGGAACAAAAAAGAAACACCACAGGAGGAACGCGCTATGCACGCAGCACTGGTCGTTATGGCCGCGGGGATGGGTTCGCGCTACGGCGGGAACAAGCAGGTGGACGGCGTAGGGCCGCACGGGGAGATACTGATGGAATACGGTGTCTACGATGCGGTGCGCGCCGGGTTTGACAAGATTGTTTTCATCATCAAGCCGGATATGCTGGAGCTGATGAAGCGCCTTTGCGGCGATATGGCCTCGCGCCTGCGCACGGCGGATGGCCGCGCGGTGGAGGTCTGCTACGCCTATCAGACGGCGGAGACGCTGCCCGATTTCTACACGTGGCCGGAGGGCCGCACCAAGCCGCTGGGGACGACCCACGCGGTACTCTGCACCCGTGAGCTGATCCGCGAGCCATTCTGCGTCATCAACGCCGACGACTACTACGGCGCGGACGCCTACCGCACCATCTATCAGGCGCTGCAGACGCTGCCCGAGCGCGGCGCGGCCACGATGGTGGGCTATCTTTTGCGCAACACCGTCACGGCGCACGGGACGGTCTCGCGCGGTGTGTGCCGCGTCAAGGACGGCCGGCTCCTCGACATCCACGAGACGCTGAAAATTGCCCTGCTGCCGGACGGCACGATCCGCGACGAGGCGGCGGGCGTGACGCTGGACGGCGACTCGGTGGTATCCATGAACTTCTGGGGCTTCATGCCCTCTGTTTTCGACGAGCTGGAGGCGTATTTTTACGATTTTCTCCGCTCTCCGGAGGCGCAGACCGCCAAGGCGGAGTGTTTGCTGCCGAACATGGTCGGTCAGCGGCTTCGCGAGGGCAAGCTGACCGTCTCCGTCCTCAAGTCCGAGGATCGGTGGTTCGGCATGACGTATCAGGAAGATCGCGCCCGCGTGGCGCAGGAGCTGATCAAGCTGCACGAGGCGGGCGTATATCCCGCGGAATTGAGGTAACGATGGACAGCAACGAAAGACAGCGCAGACGGCAAAAACGGTATCGGGAGGCCATGAGGAACCGTGTCATCGCGGCGGTGGTGCTGGCGGCATTGATCGTGGGCGCGGTGCTTTTTCTCAAGAGCCGAAAATCAAACGACGATACCGCCGCCACGGACGACCAACAGCAGCAACAGCAGCAGACGACGACCGAGGACACCCCGCAGGAGCCGGAGGTCGAGACGGACGACGAGCTTTTGACGGTAGTGAACCCGTGGAACACCTTGCCGGAGGACTGGACGCCCGACCTCGTCGTCTGCGACAGTGATGGACGCAAAGTGGACAGCCGCTGCTACGACGCGCTGATGGAGATGATGGAGGCTTGCCGCGAGGCGGGCTACGCGCCGTTCATCTGCTCGGCCTACCGCACGCAGGAGACGCAGCAGAGTCTGTACGACAACAAGGTGCAGCGGCTCATCAGCAGCGGCATGGGCGAGGCGGAGGCCAAGACGGAGGCCGCCAAGGCCGTAGCCATTCCCGGAACGAGCGAGCATCAGCTCGGCCTCGCCGTGGACATCGTGGACACGTATATGCAGGATCTGACCGAGGAGCAGGAGAACACCGACACGCAGAAGTGGCTCATGGCGAACTCGTGGCGCTACGGCTTCATTCACCGCTACCCCAACGGCAAGACGGACATCACGGGGATCATCTACGAGCCGTGGCATTACCGCTACGTCGGCAAGGCCGCCGCGCAGGATATTTTCAACCGCGACATCACGCTGGAGGAATACACCGGGGTGACGAATCAGTCGTAAGCATTGTAAAACACAGCGGGGAGGCCATTGGCCTCCCCGCTGTGTTTTACACCGCATTTTCGTAGGAGCGGATAGAACCGTCCGCCCTGCGAGTGAACTCATAGACAGCAAAATTGCGCTGCGGCGAGGCCGCAGCGCAATTTTTGTGTTTGGATGATGCTTTCCGGCGTATGTACGCCCTGCGGGGTTACAGGCCTCAGCCGAAGAATTCCATGATCTGGCCGTACAGGATGAGGATCATGCACAGCGGGGTGATGATCTTGGTGCAGATGGAGAAGAAGCCGAAGCCGCCCATCTTGTGACCGGACTGCTCGCACTCCTCGCGGATAACCTCCGGACCGATCTCCCAGCCGATCATCAGGGACATCAGCATCGCACCGAGCGGCATCATAATGCCCTCGGACAGCATATCCCAGAAGTCCAGCCAGTCCGCCGCCCATGTCTTCGGTTCTGCAATTCCAAGCAGGTTTGCCGGGGCAATACCCGTGCTGCCCAGTGCGTCCGCGCAGACGAGGATGCAGCCCAGACCCACAGCGGCGGCGGCAATGAGGGTGTACTTCTTGCGCTTGTCGCCCTTGCCGGCGTCGCGAGCCTTATCGACGAAGTGCGCCACGATGACCTCCAGCAGAGAGATGGAGGAGGAGATGGCGGCGAACACGACCAGCAGATAGAACAGGATGCCGAAGATCGGGCCGAGACCGCCCATGCGGCTGAACACGTTCTGCATGGTGATATACAGCAGCTTCGGGCCGCCCAACGCGCCGTTGGGGTCGAGGGCGAAGCGACCGGGGATGACGCACAGGCCGGCCATCAGAGCCACCAGCGTATCCATGGAGATGATGAGGATGGCGTTCTTTTGCAGGTTCTCTTTCTTTTGGAGGTAAGAGCCGTAGGTGATCATCGCGCCCATGCCGAGGGAGAGCGAGAAGAACATCTGGCCGCCCGCGGTGGAAAGCACCTTGAGGAAGCCGGGTGCTTCTTCGATAATGCCGTTGGCCACCGCCCAGCCGGGAACGAACATATACTTCAGACCGTCCACAGCGCCTTCCAGCGTGCAGGCGCGGATGATGCAGATGAGCAGCGCCACGAACAGGGCGGGCATACCCACGGAGCAGACCTTCTCAATACCGCCGCCCACGCCGCCGAGGACGATGAGCATGGTCAGAGCCACGAAAATCAGACCGTAGATGATGGCCTCGGAGGGGTTGCCGATGAAGGCATTGAACACCTCGGCACCGACGGAGGTGCCATTGGCCTCGGCCAGCGCCGCCGCCGCGCCGGAGCCGAAGCTCGCGCCGAACAGGTCGCCGACGTTGACGACGGTGTACTTAATGCAGTAGCCGCCGAGTGCGCAGTAGAAGAACAGGATGAAGAACGCGGAGGCGATGCCCATCCAGCCCATCCACTTGAACTTCTTGCTCAGGACGTGGTACGCCTCGACCGCGCCCTTTCCGGTCTTACGGCCGATGGCCAGCTCGCCCACCATGACGATGAAGCCGCAGAGGACGGCCAAAATCAGGTAGATGATGAGGAACGTGAAGCCGCCGGAGGCACCCATCTTGTTCGGAAAGCCCCAGATGTTACCCAAGCCGACTGCCGAGCCGACTGCGGCCATGAGGAATCCAAAATTGGACCCAAAGCCTTTTCTTTCTTCCATAGTTTTCTCTCCTTACTCTTTTTGCCTCGAAAGGGAGGCGAATTTCGGGGTTTCGTCTATCGAGAGGAAACCCCTCGGAGGTCAGGCGGATAAAAAATCCGTCAAGACGACCTATGAAAAGTATACAAGAAGTTCCGTTTTTATGCAATTAGCAGAGTTTATAAAAATAAAGCGCAACTTTCGGCGTTTTTAACATGGCCTAAACGGATATAGATAATATGCTTACACATTTTTTATCACTTTTTAACGGATACTATGCGGGTAAAATTTACAAAACGCGGCAGATTTGTTAACGGAATTTATATTATTTCTTAACAAGAAACTAGATTCGCGTAAAGAGATGGTGGCAAGAACTTTTCCCGCTGCTTCGCTCTTCAGAATGACGCACAGCGGGGAGGCCATCGGCCTCCCCGCTGTGCGTTGGTTTATTTATATGTGTTCGTATGCCGTATCAATAGCTGCCGAGGTCCGCGCTGGCGTCGCCCTCGATGTTCGTGCCGAACTCGTAGTCGTTGCCGGGCAGGATGGCGTTGAGCGCGACACCTGCGATGGCGGCGAGCGCCAGACCCGTCAGGGTGATGTCGGCGTTGCCGACGGTGAAGGTAATGCCGCCGGTGGAGCTGAAGCCGAGGCCGCAGACGAAGATCATGGCGGCGATGATGAGGTTGCGGGACTTGGTCAGGTCAACGCGGTTTTCCACCACGTTGCGCACGCCGACCGCGGAGATCATACCGTAGAGGACGAAGCTGACGCCGCCGACGATGGCCGTGGGGATGGAGTTGACCAGTGCGTCGAACTTCGGGGAGAAGGAGAGGATGATGGCGTAGATGGCGGCGAGGCGGATGACGCGCGGGTCGTAGACGCGGCTGAGTGCCAGCACGCCCGTGTTCTCACCGTAGGTGGTGTTGGCCGGGCCGCCGAACATACCCGCCATGGCGGTGGCAAGACCGTCACCGACCAGCGTGCGGTGCAGACCGGGGTCTGCGATGAAGTTGCGCCCGGTGGTGGAGGAGATGGCGGAGATGTCGCCGATATGCTCCATCATGGCGGCGATGGCGATCGGCGCCATGACGAGGATGGAGGTCAGGTCGAACTTCGCGATGACGAACTGCTGGAGGCCGACAAGCCCTGCGCTGTGCACCTCGGTGAAGTCCACCTTACCCGCGACGAGTGCCACGAGGTACGCACCCACCACACCGAGCAGGATGGGGATAATCTTGATCATGCCCTTACCCCAGATGTTGGCGACGATGATGATGGCGATGGCGACCAGTGCCAGCCACCAGCAGGTGGAGGCGTTGGCGACCGCCGTGCCGGAGAGGTTCAGACCGATGAGGATGATGATCGGGCCGGTGACAATGGGCGGGAAGAAGCGCATGACCTTCTTGGCACCGACCAGCTTGAACAGCAGTGCCAGCACGAGGTACAGAAGACCCGCGACCACCACGCCGCCGAGCGCGTAGGGCAGCTTTTCCTCGCCCGTCATGGTGGCGAACTTTCCGGCGTTCAGATTGGCGACCGCCTCAAAGCCGCCGAGGAAGGCGAAGGACGAGCCGAGGAAGGCGGGAACCTTCATCTTCGTGCAGACATGGAAGAGCAGCGTGCCGAGACCCGCGAAGAGCAGTGTGGTTTGGATGGACAGGGGCAGGCCGTAGCCCGTGACGAGGATGGGCACCAGCACCGTTGCGCCGAACATGGCGAAGAGGTGCTGCAAGCCCAGCAGGAGCATCCGGGGCATACCCAGCTCCCGGGCATCGTAGATGGCGTCTTGTCCGAGTTTTTTGTTCATGTGACGTTTCCTCTCTTTCTTTTTACTTATGTTCATTTATTTGCTAACGACTCAAAAAAACGACCGATGAAAAATCATCGGTCGTTGGAAACACTATAAAAAATAGGAACAATAGCAGCGGGAACGGTAAAGACAGAAATAAAGGGGGCGTCCATCCGCTTTTTCGTCACAGTCTTGCAGGTCATGGCACGTCCCTCCCTTCAAATTTTCTTGCCTATTATACGTGGCCTCGATGGAAATTGCAATGCATTTTTCTGACAAGAAACGGGGCGGCACGGCGGGGTGAAGTTGTCTGATTTGTTCATTCCTCGACACACAATTTTCCGGCGAGGCGAAAAATTGTTCACAACTTCCGCCGATTTCCCCCTTGCGAAACGGGCGGAAGTAGGCTATAATGTTCGGGTATGCTATCATCAAGGGCGTATTGCGCCCAAAATTGAGAGGAATGAATTTTACATGAGCGCATCGAGAGAAAAGAAATTCCGCCAAGATTTGGCGGCGCAGGGTATCACCGACCCCAAGCTGATCCGCGAAGCGGAGGAGCAGGCCAAGGTCCGCAAGGCCAATCGGACGTATGGCGTGATCGCCGTGGTATTCGTGATTGTCGCGGTGGCACTGCTGGTATACAACTCCGGTATTTTGCAGCGCAGCAAGACGGCGGTGACAATCGACGGCGAGAACTACACGGCGGCGCAGGTGAACTATTATTATATGAGCCGCAAGAACAGCATTCTCAACTACGCCACCTACTACGGCGTGGACACCTCCGCGTCGATGGATTCGCAGACCGTGAGCGACACCGCGAAGTCTATGCTCGGCATCGAGGACGAGGGCGAGATGACGTGGGACGAGTATTTGCGTGATGACGCGATCCACACGCTGGCCATCCGCGTCAAGGCCGCCAAGCTGGCTTCGGAGAACGGCATGGGCGCGGACGAGCATACGCAGGAGGAGATCGACTCGACCATGACCGAGGTCGAGAGCTACGCAAAGCAGAATGGCTACTCCGTCAAGGAGTACCTCAAGCTCGTCTTCGGCAGCACCATGACGGAGAAGGTCTTCCGTCAGATGGTCGAGCTGGACGACATTTCTTCCCACTATATGCAGCACTATCAGGAGGAGCTGACGTACACCGACAGTGACTTGGAGGCGTACTACGCCGCGAACAAGGACACCTTCGACGTGGCCTCCTATGAGTATATCTACTTCACGGGTACGGCTTCCTCTACCACCGACGACGACGGCAACACCGTCGAGCCGACCGACGAGGAGAACGCCGCCGCCAAGGAGCTGGCTGCGACGAACGCCGCCGCCGCGCTGGAGCGGTATCAAAACGGCGAGAGCCTTGAGACAATCGCTGCCGACTACGAAAACGCCACCTATTCCTCCCAAGACGCGGGACAGGCAAGCTCCGGCGTGGTGTCCGACTGGGTGTTTGACAGCGCACGTCAGAGCGGCGACTGCACCGTGCTGGACAACGACACCGCCGTGTACGTTGTGCTGTTCCACAGCTATGGCCGCCAGAACTACAACACCGTGGACGTGCGGCACATCCTCTTCCAAGTAGACACGTCCGATCTCGACAGCGCCTCCGAGACGTATGAGGCCGACCTGCAGGCGCGCCGCGACGAGACGAAGGCCAAGGCCGAGGACGCACTGGCGCAGTGGCAGTCCGGCGAGGCCACCGAGGACAGCTTCGCCGCGCTGGCCAACGAGCTGAGCGAGGACGGCGGCAGCAACACCAACGGCGGCCTGTATACCGAGGTGTATAAGGGGCAGATGGTCACGGAGTTCAACGACTGGTGCTTCGCCGAGGGCCGCAAGGCCGGGGATACGGGCATCGTCTTCAACGAGTACACCGGGTATCACGTGATGTACTTCGTGGGCGAGGACATCCCCTACTGGAAGGTCGAGGTCAAGAGCGCACTGCAGACCAACGACATGAACGACTGGCTGGAGAGCCTGTATACGGAGTCCACCATTGAGCAGGCCGGCGGCATGAAGTATGTCGGCTGACCGTCATGAGGCCTTTCTCCGCACGGAAATGATGTTAGGCTCTGCCGCGCTGGACAAGCTCCGCCGCAGCCATGTGGCGGTGTTCGGTCTGGGCGGTGTGGGCAGCTACGCCGCTGAGTGCTTGGCACGCAGCGGCGTTGGCACGTTGACGCTGGTGGATCAGGATACGGTCTCCGTGAGCAACATCAACCGCCAGCTCTGCGCGCTTCATTCCACCGTGGGGAAGTATAAGGCCGAGGTCGTGGCCGCCCGCTGCCGCGACATCAACCCCGACATTCGGGTCTACCCCCTCTGCGCCACCTATGACGCGGCGCACCGCGAAGCGTTTTTCGAGCGGGAGTACGACTATATCCTCGACTGCATCGACCTCGTGAGCTGCAAGCTCGACCTCATCGAGCAGGCGCGGCAGCGGCGTATCCCCATCCTCACGGCGCTGGGGACGGGCAATAAATTAGACCCCGCGCAGCTCCGACTGGCGGACATCTCCGAGACATACGGCTGCCCGCTGGCGCGGGTCATGCGCAAGGAGCTGCGCGGAAAGCTGGGGCTGCACCACCTGCGCGTGGTTTTCAGTCCCGAACAGCCGCACGAGACGCAGCAGCTTGAAGCCCCGCCGCCGGGGCGGCGCTCCGTCCCGGCCAGTGTGGCGTGGGTGCCTGCCACGGCGGGACTGCTGATGGGCAGCGCGGCGGTGCGCGATCTTATGGACGGAAAGGGGCTGATTCCGTGCTCTTGACAGGCGCGATCGTCAACGGCCTTGCCATCTTCGCGGGCGGCTCGCTGGGCGCGTTCGGCAGCAAGCTTATGCCGGAGAAGATGAAGGAGACGGTGATGGCCACCACCGCAATCATCGCCATGTGGGTCGGCATCACGGGCTTTTTCGGCAGCACCAACCAGCTCATCCCCATCCTCTCGCTCGTCATCGGCGCGGTGATCGGAGAGCTGCTGCACATCGAGGACACCGTGAACCGCTTCGGCGACTGGCTGCAAAAGCGGTTCGGCGGCAGCGGCTCGTTTTCCGAGGGCTTCGTCAGTGCTTCGCTTGTCTTTATCGCGGGTGCGATGTCCATCATGGGCGCACTGAGCAGCGGCGTGAAGAACGACCACAGCATTCTCATCACCAAGTCGATCATCGACTTTGCGATGGCGGTCGCGTTCGGCAGCTCGCTGGGCTTCGGCGTGGCCGTCTCCGGCGCGGCCGTATTCGTCGCCGAGGGTACGCTGACGCTGCTGGCGTCTTTGCTGACGGGCGTGCTGACCGAGACGGTCATCACCGAGATTTCCATCACCGGCTGTCTTATGCTGCTGGGTATCGGCCTGAACCTCTTGGGTCTGACCAAGCTGCGGGTCATGAACATGACCCCCGGTCTGCTCCTGCCCGTGCTTTTGTGTCGGTTTATGTGAGTCGAGACGGATGGCAAATACGCATAGCGCATTGACGAAAACAAAACGCGAGGCAGGCTAAAGGTCTGCCTCGCTTTTGTTATAGGTGCCCTCACAGTGCGGGGACGTCGTCCTCCTGATGAATCCAGTCGTTTACGTCTACCGTCTCGAACTCCGTGGGGGTACGGCGGATGATGACGCGGGCGATGCCGGCATTGATGACCTGACGGCGGCACATGGCGCAGCTCGTCGCGTCGCCCAGCAGCGCCCCGGTCTGGGCATCCCGCCCGACAAGGTAGAGCGTCCCGCCGACCATGTCACGGCGGCTGGCGGAGATGATGGCGTTGGCCTCGGCGTGGACACTGCGGCACAGCTCGTACCGCTGCCCACGCGGGACGCACATGGCCTCCCGCGTGCAAAAGCCCATGTCCACGCAGTTGCGCCGCCCGCGCGGCGCACCGTTGTAGCCCGTGGAGATGATCTCGTCATTCTTGACGATGATCGCGCCGTAGACGCGGCGCAGGCAGGTCGCCCGCTCTAAGACCGTCTCGGCGATGTCGAGGTAGTAGTTTTCCTTGCTGATGCGCTCCATCGTCATGCCTCCTTTTATTTCTTCAACGCCTGCACGGCCTCGCGCAGTGCGTCCACGTGTGCCTGCGTGGTCGCCCAGCTCGCGCAGAAGCGCACGCCGGAGTGCGTCTCATCGACCCGCTCCCAGTATTCGTAGCCGAAGCGCTTGCCCAGCTCGGCGAGGTCACTGTCGGGCATGATGGGGTACTGCTGGTTGGTCGGGGAGTCGAACAGCAGGGGATAGCCCGCAGAGACGAAGATCTCACGGATCTGATAGGCCATGTCGATGGCGTGACGGGAGAGGCTCGTGTAGAGGTCGTCGGTGAAAAGCACGTCGAACTGAATGCCCAGCAGCCGCCCCTTGGCCAGCCGCCCGCCGCGCTGCTTCATGATGAAGCGGAAGTCCTTTTTCAGTGTTTCGTTCATGATGACCACGGCCTCGCCGAACAGGGCGCCCACCTTGGTGCCGCCGATGTAGAATACGTCGCACAGGTGCGCGAACTCCGGCAGGGTCATGTCGCTCTCGTCGGCCATGAGACCGTAGCCCAGACGGGCGCCGTCGATGAACAGGGGCAGATTGTATCGGCGGCAGGTGTCGTAGAGTTCGGTCAGCTCTGCCTTGGAGTAGAGCGTGCCGCCCTCGGTGGGGTGAGAGATGTAGACCATGCCGGGCTGGACGATATGCTCCGTGGACTCGTCGTGCCTATGCCATTCCACGTAGTCGCGCACCTGCCGGGCGGTGATCTTGCCGTTGTCGGACGGCAGTGTGATGACCTTGTGACCCGTGGACTCAATCGCCCCGGCCTCGTGGCAGTTGATATGCCCGCTCACGGCGGACAGCACGCCCTGCCACGGCCGCAGTACGGCGGCGATGACGGTGGTGTTCGTCTGTGTGCCGCCGACGAGGAAGTGAACGTCCGCCTCCGGCGCGTGACAGGCGGCCTTGATCTTTTCGCGCGCCGCCGCGCAGTATTCATCCTCCCCGTAGCCGATGGACTGCGCCATATTCGTCTCGGCCAGCCGCGCCATGATGGCGGGGTGTGCGCCCTCCAGATAGTCGCTGTTGAAATAGATCATCCTGCGTCTCCTTTTTTCATATCGTCATACTGCGGAACGTAACGGCGCAGCGCACCGTCTTACCTAATAGAGTGGTTTTATTTTAATACGACACGGGCGGAATGTAAAGGGAAACTGTTACAAATTCATTACAGCTTGAAACTCTGCCTTGCAATGCGCGAAAAAACCTGTTACAATACGTGAGACAAGGAGGCTTGTATAAATGAACGATACGCCTAAAAGAAGAACCCGCTTGCAGCAGGAGCAGTCTGCGGAATATAGCGAAAGAAGACCCAGAACGCACAAGAAAAAGAGCAAGGCACTCTACTATCTGGCACTGCTGGTGCTGCTGGGTGTGCTGATTTTTTCCTCGGTGAAGATCATCACCTACATCAAGGAGCAAAAGGACACGCAGAAGGCGCAGGACAGCATCAACAACGAGTTCGTCCAGCCCTCGACCGATACCACCACGACCGACACCGACACGGACACCGACTCGGACAGCAGCAGTACAAAGACCGAGACCGTCTCCCAGCCGGAGCATAAGGGCAAGATCGACTTTACCGCGATGAAGGAGAAGTACCCCGACGTCGTCGGCTGGATCTACGGCGCGAACACCGGGCTGGATTGGCCCATCGTGCAGACGGCGGAGGAGGGCGGCGAGTACTACCTCTACCGCGACATCGACGGCAAGGACAATAAGAACGGCACCGTCTTCCTCGATTGGCGCTGCAACTCCGACTTCACCACGAACAACAATATCCTCTTCGGCCACAATATGAAGACAGGCCTCATGTTCGCGCCGCTGATGAAGTGGAAGAGTCAGTCGTTCTACGACTACCACTCCTACCTCTATCTCTACACGCCGTCCCAAACCTACAAGGTCAACCTCTTTGCGGGGCTTGTCACCACCCACGATTCCGACGTGTACTGCTACACCCTGACGAGCAGCATTCTCAATGACTGCATCAGCAAATCGACCTTTACGTCCAATATGGGCGTGCCGACCGGGAAGATCCTGACCTTGAGTACCTGCGACTACGACTTCGATAACGCCCGCTACGTCCTCATGGGCGAGCTGGAGGCCATCGACGACCCGTGGTAAATTGAATCTATTGGAAGAAAAAACGTTCCGATAAACAGCACCCCATTTGTTAGACAAGTATGGTGAATACTTGTACTAAGAAATGGGGTGTTTTTCAATGTCGAAAGGAGTACCGAACAAACGATACACGCCGGAATTCAAAAAGACGGTTGCAGAGACGATGCCGGAAGAGAAATTGGGCTGCAAAGAAACGGAACGGCGATTTCATCTTCCGCATAATCAAGCAGCTGCGTGGGAACGAATCTATGTAACAGAAGACCCGGAAGGGTTAGCCATCGAAC
>CAVGSO010000047.1:0-11285 GCA_963631875.1 Firmicutes bacterium CAG:341
CTAAGATCGTGTGTCCATTTCCAATGTCTACTTGGAATGTGGTGTTGGGCAGCGACTCGACGACGACGCCCTCGACTTCGATCATGTCGGATTTTGCCAAGTGTTATCCCTCCCGGTCTTGATCACTGCCGCGAAACGCGGCGATGGCTTTACGAAGCTCACTATTTGTGATTAGTTCGCTGCTTCTGATTTTTCGGGAAAGCTCGCCGCCGTCGGCGCGCAGCAGCATGACGTGCTTGCGGCGCTTGCGCTTCGGCCGCTCGACGGGGCGTCCCTTCCCATCCGCCAGCAGGAGAAAGTCCCCCTGTGCGTCAAGGACGAAGAAGGGAGAACCTTTGTCCCTGCCGGCGGTTGCTTTGACGATGTTTGCCTTGACAATGTCCATATCACACCAACGATTTCTCCGGGTCGGTCAGAAGCTCCGGCGCTCCGGCGGTGATCAGTACGGTGTTTTCGTAGTGCGCGGCGTTCTGCCCGTCTGCGGTCTTGACCGTCCAGCCGTCCGGCATGACCCGGATGGCGGCCGACCCGGCGTTGACCATCGGCTCAACGGCGATGGTCATGCCCCGCAGCAGGCGCGGCCCGTGGCCGGGCTTGCCGTAGTTGGGGACCTCGGGACTCTCGTGCATTCTCCGGCCTATGCCGTGACCGACATATTCCCGGACGACGCTGAAGCCGTTGGCCTCGACATACGCCTGCACGGCGGCGGAGATGTCCGACAGGCGGCAGCCCTCGTGGGCGTATTTCATGCCCTCGAAAAAGCTCTCCTGCGTGACTCGAATGAGCCGCAGTGCCTCGTCGGAAACCTGCCCGCACGGGTACGTCCCGGCGCAGTCGCCGTGGAAGCCGTCGATGAATGCGCCCACGTCCACGCTGACGATGTCGCCCTCTTGCAAGGTGCGATGGCCGGGGATACCGTGGATGATCTCATCGTTGACGGAGACACACACGCTGGCGGGGTAGCCGTTGTAGTGCAGGAAGGACGGTGTCGCGCCCTGCTCCGTGATGAATTTGAACACTGCCTTGTCGATCTGAGCGGTGGTGACGCCGGGTTTTACCATATCCCGCGCTACGGCGCGGGCTGCCGCGGTAATTTTGCCCGCCCGGCGCATCAGCTCGATCTCGTGGGCTGACTTCAGGGTGATCATTCGTTCACTCCCAAAGCTTTCAGGATCAACTGTGTCGTACCGTCCACGGTGGGCTGGTCGTCCACAGTCTTCAGAACGCCCCGCGCTTCATAGAAGCCCTTGAGCGGCTCTGTCTCCTTATGATAGACCGCCAAACGGTCACGGACCGTTGCGGGGTCATCATCCTTGCGCTGCTTGAGCGCACCGCCGCACACGTCGCACACGCCCTCTTTTTTCGGGGGGATGTTCACGACATGGTAGCTCGCGCCGCAGCTTTCGCATACGCGCCGTCCGCCCATGCGGGCAACGATCTTCTCGTCGGGGATCTCGATGGCGACGACGGCATCGAAGTGAATACCCGCCGCCTCCAGCGCCTCGGCTTGGGCGATGGTACGCGGTACACCGTCGAGGATATAGCCGTTTGCGCAGTCGGCCTCCTGAAGCCGCTCGTTGATGATGCCGATGATGACCTCATCGGGGACGAGCTTGCCCGCGTCCATATACGCCTTGGCCTTCAGGCCGGTGGGCGTGCCGTTCTTGACGGCGGCACGCAGGATGTTGCCGGTGGAAACGGTGGGGATGCCCAGCTTCTTCTTAATGATGTCCGCTTGTGTGCCTTTTCCGGCACCGGGTGCGCCTAAAAGAATCAGCTTCATGATACACCTCTTATTCCAAGAAGCCCTTGTACTGACGCATCAGCATTTGGGACTCCAACGCCTGAACGGTCTCCAGCGCCACACCGACCACGATGATGACGGAGGTACCGCCGATGGACAGGGACGAGACATTGACGACCTTGCCGATGAGCAGGGGCAGGATCGCAACAACGCCGAGGTAAATCGCGCCGAACAGCGTAACCTTATTGAGCACCTTCTTGATGAAGTCGGCGGTAGGCTTGCCGGGACGGAAGCCGGGGATAAAGCCGCCGTTCTTCTTGAGGTTGTTGGAGATCTCAATGGGGTTGAACTGAATGGTCGCGTAGAAGTAGCTGAACGCAATGATCATCAGGAAGTAGACGATCATATACAGGACGCTCTTGCTGTCCACGGCATTGACGAGGGTATAGGCGAACGTACCCTCCTCCGGGGCGGGCAGGAACGCCGCCACGGTGGGGATGATCATCGCAATGGACTGGGCGAAGATGATGGGCAGCACGCCGGACATATTCACCTTCATGGGCAGGGTGGAGGACTGACCGCCGTACATCTTGCGGCCGACCTGACGCTTGGCGTACTGCACCGGGATGCGGCGCTCCGCGCCGTTGACCCACGTGATCAGCACGACCAGTGCCAGAATGCCCACGACCACCAGCACCGCGTGCCACCACTGCATTGCGCCGGAGCGCAGGGAGATGCTCATGGAGGACACCATGCTGGGCAGGCGGGAGAGGATGCCGGCGAACAGGATGATGGAGATACCGTTGCCGATGCCGAATTCGGTGATCTGCTCACCCATCCACATGACGAAGGACGAGCCTGCGATGAAGGAGACGATGATGACCAGTGCCGGCCAGAAGCCCGTATCGGTCAGGATGCTCGCGCTCTTCATCAGGGCGTAGTAGCCCCAGCCCTGCAGGATGGCGATGGCGACGGTAGCATAGCGGGTGATGGACTGGATCTTCTTCTTGCCCTCTTCGCCGCCCTCACGCGCCAGCCGCTCCAGCGGAGGGATGGCGATGGTGAGGAGCTGGATGATGATGGAGCTGTTGATGTAGGGCTGCACGCCCAGCGCGAAGATGGTCGCGCTGGCGAACGCGCCGCCGGACATGACATCATACAGACCCAGCACGGTGGTGGACATGGAGTCGAGATAGTCGCTCAGGAGCTTCGTGTCCACCCAAGGCACGGGGATGGCATTACCGATGCGGAAGATCAGCAGGATCAAGGCCGTGAACACGATCTTCTTGCGCAGCTCGGGAATGCCCCACGCTTTTTTGATCGTCTGGATCACGTCAGATCACCTCTGCCTTTCCTCCGGCTGCTTCGATCGCTTCCTTAGCAGCCCCGGAGAAAGCAGCGGCCTGCACGGTCACCTTCTTGGTAACTTTTCCGTTGCCAAGGACCTTATAGCCGTACTCGCACTTGCTGAGGATACCCTTAGCAAGCAGGGCTTCCGCGGTGACGACCTCACCGTCCTCAAACTTGTTGAGGGCACTCAGGTTGATGATCTCCAAAGGTTTGGCAAAAATGTTGTTGAAGCCGCGCTTCGGGATGCGGCGTGCCAAAGGCATCTGGCCGCCTTCAAAGCCGATACGGGTACCGCCGCCGGAGCGGGCTTTCTGACCCTTATGGCCGCGGCCTGCGGTCTTGCCGTTGCCGGAGCCTGCGCCGCGACCCTTGCGGTAGGCTTCCTTCACGGAACCGGCGGCGGGAGACAGTTCGTTCAGTTTCATTCTCTCGCACCTCCTTAGTTCTCTTCGCTGACCTTGAGCAGATAGCCGATCTTGGCGACCTTGCCGCGGGTCTGAGCATTGTCGGGCTGGACGGTGGTGTCACCGATCTTACGCAGGCCCAAGGAATTGGCAGTAGCGATGTGCTTTTCCAGTCTGCCGTTGAGGCTCTTTACGAGCTGGATCTTCAAATTAGCCATATTGTCGATCCTCCTTAACCTACGATCTCGTCCACGCTCTTGCCGCGGGTGCGGGCGACCTCTTCCGGGGTACGCAGGGCCTTCAGACCCTCAAAGGTGGCGGCGACCACGTTCACTGCGGTATTGGAGCGCAGGCACTTGGTACGGATATCCTTGATGCCGGCGGCCTCCATGATGATACGCACCGGACCGCCGGCGATCACGCCGGTACCGGGAGCGGCGGGCTTCATCAGCACACGGCCTGCACCGGCCTCGCCGATGATCTCGTGGGGAATGGTGCTGCCGGACAGGGAGACGGTGATCATGTTCTTCTTGGCGTCCTCAATGCCCTTGCGGATCGCCTCGGGGACCTCAGCGGCCTTGCCCAGACCGAAGCCCACCTTGCCCTTGCCGTCGCCGACGACCATCAGAGCGGAGAACTTCATGACACGACCGCCCTTGACGGTCTTGGATACGCGGTTGGTAGCGACTACTTTTTCAATGTATTCGCTCTGCTCTCTTTCAAATCTTGCCATTGTCAGTTGTCCTCCTTTCTCAGAATTGCAGGCCGCCCTCGCGGGCGCCTTCGGCCAGCTCGGCCACACGGCCGTGGTACAGGTAGCCGCCGCGGTCAAACACGACGGTGTCGATGCCCTTGGCTTTGCATCTCTCGGCCACCAGCTTGCCGACGGCACGGGCCGCAGCCTTGTTGCCGCCGTTGCCCTCGATCTCCTTATCCAGAGAAGAGGCGGAGACGAGCGTGTTGCCGGCCACGTCATCGATGACCTGCGCGTAGATGTTCTTCTCGCTGCGGAAAACGTTCAGACGGGGACGCTCGGGAGTGCCGGACAGCTTGGCGCGGACTCTCTTGTGACGCTTCAGACGCTGCGCGTTGGTATCGGGTCTTTTAATCATTTCGGCACACCTCCTTACTTCTTGGCACCGGTCTTACCGACCTTGCGGCGAATGGTTTCATCAGCATACTTGATGCCCTTGCCCTTATACGGCTCGGGAGGACGCTTCTCGCGGACCTCGGCGGCGAACTGGCCGACCTTCTGCTTGTCAGGACCGGAGATGACGATCTTGTTGGCGGCGGGGACGTCGATGGTAATACCGTCGATCTCCGCGACCTTCACGGGGTGGGAGTAGCCGAGGTTCATGACCAGCTCCTTGCCCTCCTTGGCGGCACGGTAGCCGACACCGTTGATCTCCAGCTCCTTCTTGAAGCCCTCGCTGACGCCGACGACCATGTTGTGCAGCAGAGCGCGGGTCATACCGTGCAGTGCGCAGTGTGCCTTGTCATCGGAGGGACGCTTGACATGGATGACGTTGCCGTCCTTCTCGAGGATCATCTCGGGGTGCAGTGTCTGGGTAAGCGTACCCTTTGCGCCCTTGACGGTAACGACGTTGTTCTCCGCGATGGTGACTTCCACACCGGCGGGGATGGTAATGGGCATTCTACCAATTCTCGACATTGTTCAAATACCTCCTTACCATACGAATGCAAGGACTTCGCCGCCGACGTGCGCCGCGCGAGCGGCCTTGTCGGTCATGACGCCCTTGGAAGTGGATACGATTGCAATACCAAGACCGCGCAGCACGCGGGGCAGCTCGTCGGCGCCGACATAGACGCGCAGGCCGGGCTTGGACACGCGGCGCAGGCCGGAGATGACTTTCTCCTTACCGGCGTTGTACTTCAGGGTGATGCGGATCGTCCCCTGCGTACCGTCGTCGATGACCTGATAGGACTTGATGTAGCCCTCATCCAGCAGGATCTGAGCGATGCTCTTTTTCATGTTGGAAGCGGGAACGTCAACGGTCTCGTGCTTTGCGTTGTTTGCGTTGCGGATACGGGTGAGCATATCGGCAACAGGATCGGTGATGTGCATACTTGTAGTTCCTCCTATTTTAGAGTTACAGGCTTGCGCCTGTTGAGGCAGCGAGGTATCACTGATAATTTATTCCGTCGGCAGCGCACTGCCGGTGTTTAATTACCAGTGACCTTTCGCCATCCTTGTATTACCGAGAGGCGTTGCCTCTTAGGTACATTGGGTTCGGCGGAGAGCAAGCTCCCTGCCGGAGACGCGCTTGGTAAAGATTTTGTTCTCAGACGAGGCGAAGCGACGCCGCTGTACTCAAAGTACAGCACGGGGCTTCAACGAAGCATGAGGACAAAAGATCACCAAGAGGCTTTGCGGACACCGGGGATCTCGCCCTTGTACGCCAGCGTGCGGAAGCAGATACGGCAGACACCGTAGTCACGCAGATAGGCGTGGGGACGGCCGCAGAGCTTGCAGCGGTTGTACTTGCGGGTGGAGAATTTTGCGGGTGCCTGCTGCTTCAGGATCATAGACTTTTTAGCCATTTTGTTCTCCTCCTAATCAGCGTTCAAAGGGAGCGCCGACAAGGGTCAGCAGCTCACGTGCTTCTTCATCGGACTGAGCCGTGGTGCAGATGACGATGTCCATGCCGCGGATCTTGTCGATCTTATCGTACTCGATTTCGGGGAAGATCAACTGCTCCTTGATGCCGAGGGCATAGTTGCCGCGGCCGTCGAAGGCGTTGACACTGATGCCGCGGAAGTCGCGGACACGGGGCAGCGCCACGTTGAACAGACGATCCAAAAACTCCCACATCTTGTCGCCGCGGAGCGTGACCTTCGCGCCGACGGGCATCCCCTCGCGCAGCTTGAAGTTTGCAACGGACTTCTTGGCGATGGTGACGATGGCCTTCTGGCCGGTGATGGTGGACAGATCGCTGCACACGGCGTCGAGAACCTTGGCGTTCTCACGAGCCTCACCGCAGCCGACGTTGACGACGACCTTGTCGATCTTGGGGATCTGCATGGTGGACTTGTAGCCGAACTTCTTGAAGAGAGCGGGAGCCACTTCTTCGGTATACTTGACTTTCAGACGTGCCATTTACTTACTCTCTCCTTTCTCACAGAGCGGCGCCGCAGTGCTTGCACACGCGGGTCTTCTTGCCGTCCTTGATTTCATAGGCCACGCGGGTGGGCTTGTCGCACTTGGGGCAGACCACCTGAACCTTGCTGGCGTAGATGGCCGCCTCGCGCTTGACGATGCCGCCCTCCTCGCCCTGCTTGCGGGGCTTGATGTGGCAGGTGACAACGTTGATGCCCTCGACCACGACCTTGCGCTCGCTGGGGACAGTACCCAGCACCTTGCCGGACTTGCCCTTGTCCTTGCCGGACAGAACGACGACCTTGTCGTTCTTCTTGATCTTAAGACTATTCATGTGACCACGCCTCCTTAAATAACTTCGGGAGCGAGGGACAGGATCTTCATGTAATCCTTGTCGCGCAGCTCACGAGCGACCGGCCCAAAGATACGGGTACCTCTGGGGTTCTTGTCGTCCTTGATGAGGACGGCGGCGTTGTCATCGAAGCGGACATAAGTGCCGTCGGCGCGGCGGACACCCTTGGCGGAGCGGACGATGACGGCCTTGACGACCTCGCCCTTCTTCACCTGACCGCCGGGGGTGCTCTTGCGCACGGAGGCGACGATCACGTCACCGATGTTGCCGTACTTGACCTTCGAGCCGCCCAGCACGCGGATGCACTTGATCTCCTTGGCGCCGGTATTATCGGCAACCTTCAGATAGGACTCTTGCTGAATCATACTTGCGGCACCTCCTTACTTGGCCTTCTCAACGATCTCGACCACGCGCCAACGCTTGTCCTTGGACAGCGGGCGGGTCTCCATCACCTTGACGATATCGCCGATGCCGCAGGCGTTCTGCTCGTCATGAGCCTTCAGCTTATAGGTGCGGCCAACGATCTTCTTATACAGCGGATGGGCGACGCGATCCTCGATTGCGACGACCACGGTCTTATCCATCTTGTCGGAAACGACCTTACCAACTCTGGTCTTGCGGGAGGAAATTCTCTTCTCTTCCATGTTACTTCTCCTCCTTTTCACGGATGACGGTCTTCACGCGGGCAATATCGCGCTTGGTCTCGGCGATCTTGAGAGGATTGTCAAGCTGATTGGTTGCGTGCTGCATACGCAGGAAGAAGAGATCTTTCTTCAGGGAGTCCAGCTTCTCGTTGAGCTGCTCCACGGTCATTGCACGTACTTCAGTTGCTTTCATCTCATTCACCTACTTCCTGAGCCTCGAGATCCTCACGCTTGACGATCTTCGTCTTGATGGGCAGCTTGTGGCTGGCCAGACGGAGCGCCTCGCGTGCGATCTCCTCGGAAACGCCGGCGATCTCAAACATGACGCGACCCGGCTTAACTACTGCGACCCAATACTCGGGCGAGCCTTTACCGGAACCCATGCGGGTCTCGGCCGGCTTCTCAGTGATGGGCTTGTCGGGGAAGATCTTGATCCACACCTGACCGCCGCGCTTGGTGTAGCGGGTCATGGCGATACGGGCGGCCTCGATCTGATTGCTGGTGATCCAGCTCGGCTCGAGGGCGACCAGACCGAACTCGCCGTAGGTCACCTTATTGCCGCGCATGGCCTTGCCGGTGAGGCGGCCACGGTGTACTCTGCGGTACTTCACTCTCTTGGGCAGAAGCATTACTGTGCGCCTCCTTCTTTCTTTTCTGTGGGCTTGCGGAAGCCGCCCTCGGGACGGGGACCGCGGTTGAAGCCGCCGTTCTGACGGTCACGGTTGAAGCCGCCGCTCTGTCCGTCACGGCGGAAGCCACCGCGGCGGTCGCCGTCACGACGGTTGCCGCGACGCTCACGACGCTCCTGATAGGGCTTGCTGGTGTCGAGCGTGCGCGGGGTGGTGCGCAGTGCCTGAGAGAGAATCTCGCCCTTGTAGATCCACACCTTCACGCCGATGCGGCCAAAGGTGGTCGCAGCCTCGGCGAAGCCGTAGTCGATGTCGGCGCGGAGGGTCTGCAGGGGGATGGTGCCCTCGTGATAATGCTCGGAGCCTGCGATCTCGCGTCCGCCCAGACGGCCGCCGCAGTTGCACTTGATGCCCTTGGCACCGGCGCGCATGGCGCGGCCCATCGCGTTCTTCATGGCGCGGCGGTGGGAGATACGCTTCTCGAGCTGGGCGGCGATGTTCTCCGCCACGAGCTGCGCGTCCATATCGGGGTTGCGCACCTCGACGATGTTGAGCTTCACGGTCTTGCCGATGAGCTTCTCCACGTCCTTGCGGTACTGCTCGATCTGCTCACCGCCCTTGCCGATGACGATACCGGGACGGGCGACGTGCAGGTAAATGGTGACGACCTCGTTGCTGCGCTCGATCTCGATCTTGGAGACACCGGCGGCAAACAGCAGCTTCTTCAGGTAGACGCGGATCTTGTGATCCTCGACCAGCAGGTCGCCGACCTTCTCATTGCTGGCATACCAGCGGGAATCCCAGTCCTTGATGACGCCCACGCGCATACCATGGGGATTGACTTTCTGACCCATTTAACTGTTCCTCCCTTTCTTAGTCTCTCTCCGCGACGGCCAGCGTCACATGAGAGGTTCTCTTGTTGATGCGATAGGCGCGGCCCTGTGCGCGAGGCATCATGCGCTTGAGGATCGGGCCGGGGGTGGCGAACACCTGCGTCACGACGAGCTTGTCGGGATCCATGCTGAAGTTGTTCTCCGCGTTGGCGCAAGCGCTCTTGAGCAGCTTGACCAGAGGCTCGGAGGCGGACTTCGGGGTGTTCATCAGGATGGCCATCGCGGTTTTGGCATCCTTGCCGCGGATCAGGTCGCAGACGATCTGGACCTTGCGGGGAGAGATACGGACGTATCTCAGATAGGCTTTCGCTTCCATACTACTCTGCAACCTCCTTACTTAGATTTCGCGTGGCCGCGGAACGTGCGGGTGGGCGCGAACTCACCCAGCTTGTGACCGACCATATCCTCCTGGATATAGACAGGCACGTGGCGGCGGCCGTCATGGACGGCGATGGTGTGGCCGACGAAGGCGGGGAAGATGGTGGAGCTGCGGCTCCAGGTCTTCAGCACGTTCTTCTCGCCCTTGGCGTTCATCTCTTCTACCCGCTTCAGCAGCTCAGGGGCAACATACGGGCCTTTTTTGATAGATCTGCTCATATTCTCTTGCCTCCTTTACTTCACGTTGCGACGCTTGACAATGAACTTGTCCGTCGGGTTCTTCTTCTTGCGGGTCTTGTAACCCAGTGCCGGCTTGCCCCAAGGGGTGACAGGGCCGGGACGACCGACGGGGGACTTGCCCTCACCGCCGCCGTGCGGGTGGTCGCAGGGGTTCATGACGCTGCCGCGAACGGTGGGACGCCAGCCCATGTGACGCTTACGGCCTGCCTTGCCGATCTGGATGTTCTCATGCTCGAGGTTGCCGACCTGACCGATGCAGGCCTTGCAGTTGGTGCGGATGATACGCACCTCGCCGGAGGGCATACGGATCTGGGCGTCGTCGCCCTCCTTCGCCATGAGCTGTGCATACGCACCGGCGGAGCGGACGAGCTGCGCACCCTTGCCGGGGTGCATCTCGATGTTGTGGATGACCGTACCGACGGGGATGTTGGCAATGGGCAGGCAGTTGCCGGGCTTAATGTCGGCATTGGCGCTGGAGAGCACCTTGTCGCCCGCGGCCAGCCCCACAGGGGCGATAATGTAGCGCTTCTCGCCGTCCTCGTACTGAAGCAGGGCGATGTTGGCGCTGCGGTTGGGGTCGTACTCCAGACGCACGACGGTGGCTTCCATATCCACCTTGTCGCGCTTGAAGTCGATGATACGGTACTTGCGCTTCTCGCCGCCGCCGCGATGGCGGACGGTAATGCGGCCGTAGCTGTTGCGACCAGCGTTCTTCTTCAGCACTTCGACGAGGCTGGACTCGGGCTTGGCGTGCTTATCAATGCCGTCGAAGCCGGAGACAGTCATGTGTCGGCGGGAAGGGGTGGTCGGCTTAAAAGTTTTAATGGACATTCTCTACACTCCCTTCTCTTACACCATACCCTCGAAGAACTCGATGGTCTTGGACTCCTTGGTAAGCTGGACGTACGCTTTCTTCCAGCTCTTGCGCGTGCCGGGACGACCCGCGCCCATGCGCTTGGCCTTGCCATCGTAGTTGATGGTGTTGACCTTTGCGACCTTCACGCCGAAGATTTTCTCCACAGCGTTCTTGATCTCGATCTTCCCGGCGTCGGGCGCGACCTCGAAGACGTACTTCTTATCGGACGTCGCGGACATGGAACGCTCGGTGATGATGGGACGAATGATGATGTCGTACACGTTAGTCATTACGCGAACACCTCCTCGATCACGGTGAGGGCTTCCTTATCCAGCACGAGATACTTGGCCTTGAGAATGTCGTAGACATTGATCAGGTTGGCCATAGAGGTCTGTACGCCGGGGATGTTGCGTGCGCTCTTGATAATGACCTCGTCCTTGGCGGGGGTGACCACCAGAGACTTGCCATCGGCCTTGACGGCGTTCAGGAAAGCGCGGAAGTCCTTGGTCTTAATGCTGTCCAGCTTGATGCTGTCGATGACGATGATCTCACCGGCAGCCGCCTTGGCGGACAGCGCGGATTTCATAGCCAGTCTCTTGACCTTCTTGTTGAGAACGTAAGAGTAGCTGCGGGGCTTGGGAGCGAACACGACGCCGCCGTGCGTCCACTGGGGCGCG
>CAVGSO010000048.1:0-11250 GCA_963631875.1 Firmicutes bacterium CAG:341
TTACTTCCCAAAATACCGCTTCAGCAGGCCCTCAAATGCCTTGCCATGTCGAGCCTCGTCCCGCGCCATTTCATGGACGGTGTCGTGAATGGCGTCGAGGTTGTACTTCTTCGCCAGCTTGGCCAGCTCAAACTTGCCGGCGGTCGCGCCGTTCTCGGCGTCCACGCGCATTTGCAGGTTCTTCTTTGTGCTGTCGGTGATGACCTCGCCCAGCAGCTCGGCGAACTTGGCGGCGTGTTCGGCCTCCTCCAGCCCGGCCTTCTCCCAGTAGAGGCCGATCTCGGGATAGCCCTCGCGGTGCGCCACGCGCGCCATGGCCAAATACATACCTACCTCGCTGCACTCGCCCTCGAAGTTGGCGCGCAGCCCGTCGATGATCTCCTTGCGGACATCCTCGGGAACATCGTCACCGAAAACCTTGCCCACGCCGACAACGTGTTCCGCCGCCCAAGTCTTCTCCTCGGACTGGAGCAGGAACTTCTCGCCGCTGACGTGGCAGACGGGACACTCGGCCGGGGGAACGTCGCCCTCATGGACATAACCGCAAACAGGACAGACCCACTTTTTCATATTCGTATCCTCCGTTCTCATATAATATTTACTCGGGGCGCAGCCCCTTCGTTGACTGTGGTCAGTATACCACAGCGATCGGAGTTCACAAAGTTGCAATTGCAACAAAATTGAAAAATATTTCCATCGTCTGCCCGTTCGCTATTCTGAAACTACTATCACGCTTTGGCCGCGTGCTCCGCATTCCCGGCTTGTTTTTCCGCCGACGGTGTGGTATGATTAGCATGAAAGGCTGTGCAAGCCGCACAAAGGAGAGAACGACTATGGCCACATTTACCGTCAACGGCACCGCCGTTACCGTAGAGAAAAACCAAAAGCTCATCCGCTTTCTGCGGGACGAGCTGCACCTGACGTCCGTGAAGGACGGGTGCAGCGAGGGCGCCTGCGGTACCTGCCATGTCCTTATTGACGGCAAGCCCACCAAGGCGTGCGTCCCGCAGACGGACAAGCTCGAGGGGAAGACCATCGTGACGGTCGAGGGGCTTTCCGACTGGGAAAAGCAGGTCTACACCTTCGCCTTCGGCGAGGCGGGCGCGGTGCAGTGCGGCTTCTGCATCCCCGGCATGGTCATCTCCGCCAAGGGACTGCTGGACACGAACGGCGACCCCACCCGCGAGGAGGCGGCGTTTGCCATCCGCAACAACATCTGCCGCTGCACCGGGTACGTGAAAATCATCGACGGCATTCTGCTGGCGGCGAAGATCTTCCGCGAGGGCAAGCTGCCGCAGGCCGGTGCCGACGACTGGCAGATGGGCAGCCGCGTCCATCGGCTGGACGTGGAGGAAAAGGTACAGGGCTACGGGCAGTATCCCGATGACGTGTACGTGGACGGGATGTGCTACGGCGGCGCGGTGCGCAGTCAGTACGCCCGCGCGCGGGTGCTGTCCATCGACACGAGCGAGGCCGAGGCACTCCCCGGCGTGATCTGCGTGGCCACGCAGAAGGACATCCCCGGCAAGGTCAACGTCGGACATATTAAGAAAGACCAGCCCACCCTCATCGGTGTGGGCGAGATCACGCACTACCTCGGCGACAGCGTGGCACTCGTCTGCGCCGTCGATCAGGCGACGCTGGAGGCGGCGAAAAAGCTGGTCAAGGTGGAATACGAGGTGCTGCCCGCCGTCCACAACCCCAAGGAGGCCGCTGCGCCCGACGCGCCGCTCGTCTTCGAGGGCGACGAGAGCAACGTGCAGGCCTACAAGCACGTCTCACGCGGCGACGCGGAGGCAGCCATCAAAAATTCGAAATACGTCCTGACGGAGCATTTCACGACCCCGTGGACGGAACACGCCTTCCTCGAGCCGGAGTGCTGCGTCGCGCTGCCGCTGGATAACGGCGGCGTGAAGCTGCTGACCACCGACCAGAGCGCGCACACCACCATGCACGAGTGCGCGGGAATGCTGGGCGTGGATTATGAGCATTGTCAGGTGCAGAATATGCTCGTCGGCGGCGGCTTCGGCGGTAAGGAGGATATGTCCGTGCAGCACCACGCCGCGCTGCTGTGCTACCTCACCCGCCGCCCGGTGAAGGTCAAGCTCAGCCGTCAGGAGTCCATTTTGGTGCACCCCAAGCGGCACTCTTTCGACATGGACTTCACGATGGGCTGCGACGAAAACGGGATCATTCAGGGCGTCAAGGCCAGCGTCGTCTCCGACACTGGGGCGTTCGCCTCGCTCGGCGGGCCGGTGCTGGAGCGCGCCTGCACCCACGCGGCCGGGCCGTATGCCTATGAGAATTTCGAGATCGAGGGCTACGCCTACTATACCAACAATCCCCCGGCGGGCGCGTTCCGCGGCTTCGGCGTGACGCAGACCTGCTTCTGCACGGAGACGCTGCTCAACCAAATGGCGGAGTTAATCGGTATCTCCCCGTGGGAGATACGCTACCGCAACGCCATTCGCCCCGGCGGTGTACTGCCCAACGGGCAGATTGTGGACGAGTCCACCGGGCTTGTCGAGACGCTGGAGGCCATCAAGCCCGCGTATGACGAGGCCGTCCGCAGCGGCGACCCGGTGGGGCTGGCCTGCGCCATGAAGAACGCCGGCGTGGGCGTGGGACTGCCGGACTGGGGACGGTGCAAGCTCGTCGTGGAGGACGACGCCAAGGTGCATATCTACTCCGGCGCGAGCTGTATCGGTCAGGGACTCGGCACGGTGCTGGTGCAGGTGGTCGTGACGAACACGGGGCTGCACCGCGGCGATATCGTCTACGAGCGCAGCAACACGTGGATCGCACCGGACTCCGGCGACACCTCCGGCAGCCGTCAGACACTCGTGACGGGCGAGGCCACGCGCCGCGCCTGCGAGAAGCTGAATGAAGCCATGTCCGGCGGCAAAACGCTCGCCGACCTCAAGGGGCAGGAGTTCTACGGCGAGTACCTCGCCAAGACCGACCCGCTGGGCGCGGATGTGCCCAACCCCGTCAGCCACGTGGCCTACGGCTACGCCACGCAGATGTGCATTCTCGATCGGGAGACGGGGCGTATCAAGAGGATGGTCGCCGCGCACGACGTCGGCAAGGCCGTGAACCCCCTGAGCATTGAGGGGCAGATCGAGGGCGGCGTCGTCATGTCGATGGGCTACGCCCTGACGGAGCAGTATCCCATTGACGAAAACTGCAAGCCCACCGCCAAGTACGGCACGCTCGGCCTCTTCCGCGCCAACCAGATCCCGCAGGACATTCAGGCCATCGTCGTGGAGAAGCCCGGGCTGAACGTGGCCGGCGGCGCGATCGGTATCGGCGAGATCACCTCCATCCCCACCGCACCCGCCATCGCGGAGGCGTACTACCAGCTCACCGGGGAGCGGGAATTCGACCTCCCGCTGAAGAACACCCCGTATGCGAGGAAGAAGTAAAAGAATATAAGGAAGGAGCGGCGTGCGAGGCACGCCGCTCCTTTTCTCACTTTTTCGATCACGTTTCGTGATAACGCTGTCGAATTATACGAATTGTTATCGGATTTCAGACGCCGAGAAGCTTGTGCCACGTGTCGCGCCCCACGATGCCGTCCGAGGCGAGACCGCTCGCCGTCTGAAAACGCTTTACCGCCCCGGCGGTCTTCTCGCCGAAAATGCCGTCCGCCGTCCCGGCGCTGTGACCCATCCCGTTGAGCATGGCCTGCACCGCGCGCACCGCGCCGCCCTGACTGCCCCTCGTCAATAGCGGCAGTGTCAGTGCGGCGTCGTTTGCATTGCTTGCCGTCTGCGTTTGCACCGCGGCAGCGCCGTTGGCGATGGCCTCAAAGGGGAAGCTCGTCCCCGGACACCCGGTGGCGTTCACGTCACCGTGCCGCTGCACGGTGGTGATGTTGTACTTGCGCTTAAGGTACGCGACCAGCTCTGCTCCGGCCTCACGCTGCACCGCGCCCATCTCCTCGCGGTCGAAGCTGCCCTCGAAGCAGACACCGAGGCTGTCGTAGTTGTTGTTCCCGGCGTGTGCGCCTACTGTGTCCTCCGGCCTGCCGCGGTAGACCGTGCCGTCCTTTCGGACGAAGAAGTGATAGCCGATGCCCGCCCAGCCGTTGGCCAAATGCCATTGGTGAATTTGCTGCGGCGTACACGTCACCGCCGCCGCGTGGTGCAGGATGATGCGCCGTGTGGCACTGCGGCGCATCATCGGTGAGGCCCATTGATAGCTTACCTCATGAATTTCCATGCGTCTCCTCCTCCGATTTTTTCTCGACCGCGTTCTTCAGCCGCGCCATCAGGCGCGACAGGAACGGCGGCACAGGCCCGCCCAACGCCGCCACGTTCTCCAGGATGGAGATCAGCTCGTTGACGATGAGCCAGACGATGACCACGGCGGCGATGAGGAAGTCAAAATGCACCTCGATTCCCGCCTGCGCCAGCCCGTAGCGCAGCAGCCAGTCGGTCACGCCCGCGGCGCCCACCACCGTCAGGTAGCCCACCTTCTTGACGATGCCTCGCACGCCGATCCGCGAGCAAAGCTCACCCGCGCTCCACGCCTTTGCCATCCCGGTGAGATAGTCCGCCAGCATGGCCGCCAGCAGCACCGCCAGCGGGACGACAAGCTGCGCGCCGTAGCTGCACAGTGTCCCCACCGCCGCCGCCAGCACCATCATCATTGTGTTTTCCGTTTTCATCTCTCGTACTCCTCTCCGTGCCGCTGCCCGGCACTTCATTTTATGCGTTTCCCGCACTTTTGTGTCCTATCGCCGCCGCTGTTGCACGCGGGCGTGCAAGGTCTGCGAAAATTTTACGGAGGGCTTTTACATTTTTTCAGGCATTTCGCCCATACTACAAAAACTTTCCGCTGTTTTCTTGCTTTTGATGAAATTTATGGTATACTGGTAGTACTCGGAATGTGCCATGCGGCGTTTAGGCCGTATGAACCGCCGCCGTGCGGGGCAAGCTAAAAGCACAGCGCACCGATATTGACGACTTTGAAAGAGGGAACTGCCTTGAATAAATACATGATCCGCGGCGGACGCCGCTTATACGGCGAAGTGACCATCAGCGGCGCGAAGAACGCCGCCGTGGCCATTCTCCCCGCCGCGTTGCTGGTGGACGGCGTCTGCCGCATTGAAAATATCCCGCAGATCAGCGATGTCACGCTCTTTTTCTCCATCTTGGAGGAGCTGGGCGCAAAGGTGCGCGTGCTGAACCGCCACGCCATTGAGATCGACTGCCACGCCATTCACAGCACCCGCCCGTCCTACGACCTCGCCCGCCGTATCCGCGCCAGCTACTACCTGCTCGGTGCGCTGCTCGGCCGCTTCGGTCAGGCCACCGTGGCCATGCCCGGCGGCTGCAATTTCGGCGTTCGTCCCATCGACCAGCACATCAAGGGCTTTACCACGATGGGCGCAGAGGTGTCCGTGGAGGGCGGATTTATTCACACCGCCGCCAAAAACGGCCGCCTGACGGGCGCACCCGTGTATCTGGACGTCGTCTCCGTGGGTGCGACCATGAACATCATGATGGCCGCTACGCTGGCAAACGGCGTGACCACCATTGAGAACGCCGCCAAGGAGCCGCACATCGTGGATCTCGCCAACTTCCTCAACTCGATGGGCGCGGACATCAAGGGCGCGGGGACGGACTCCATCAAAATTCGCGGTGTCGAGCGTCTCAGCGGCGGCAGCTACGGTATTATCCCCGACCAGATCGAGGCCGGGACGTATATGGCCGCCGTCGCGGCCACGGGCGGAGAGCTGCTGCTGAAGAACGTCATCCCCAAGCACATGGACTGTATCAGCGCCAAGCTGACGGAGATGGGTGTCACGGTCGAGGAGGACGACGACACGATCCTCGTCCGCCGCACCGAGCCGCTGCTCAAGGCCAACGTCAAAACGCTTCCCTACCCCGGCTTCCCCACGGATATGCAGCCGCAGATTACCGCCGTGCTGGCCTTGGCCGAGGGTACGAGCCTCGTCACCGAGGGCGTTTACGGCGCGAACCGCTTTAAGTACGTCGATGAACTCAAGCGTTTGGGCGCACACATTCAGGTGGACGGCAAGGTCGCCGTGGTCGAGGGCGTTCATCAGCTCATCGGCGCACCGATTCAGGCGTGTGACCTCCGCGCCGGGGCGGCACTCGTCATTGCCGGGCTGGCCGCGCAGGGAACGACCGAGCTGAGCCACGTGCAGTATATCGAGCGCGGCTACGAGGATCTCGTGGGCAAGCTCCGCGCCGTGGGCGCGGACATCTCCGTGGTCGAATGCGCAGACGACGGCGACGCGGAGAGCCGCGCTGTCTGACAGAGATTGCCATCCAGCGTCCGCTGCGAGGGGCCGCAGCCTCTTGCAGCGGCGTTTTTTCTATCATACAAAGTGAGGACATACACCATTGCTGACCGTACACACCTTTGCCAGCGGCTCTGAGGGCAACTGCCTGCTCGTCTCCGGCGGCAGCGTTCACCTGCTCGTGGACGCCGGCATTTCCGCCCGCCGCATTACCGCGTCTCTGCGCACGCTGGGGCTTGCGCCGCAGGACATCACCGCCGTGCTGCTCACGCACGAGCATAGCGACCACACCGCCGCACTGGCCACGATGACGAAGCACTACCACCTCCCGCTCTACGCCAGCGACGCGACCGCCGCCGCGCTCACCCACCGCACACCCGCGCTGCGTGAGGTGCTGCGCCCGCTGCCGCGCCAATGCGTCTTTACGCTGGGCGACACGGACGTCACCGTCTTCCCCACGAGCCACGACGCCGCCGGGAGCGTGGACTATCGCTTTGACCGTCTCGGCGTCTCCGTCGGCGTGCTGACCGACACGGGCTTTGTCACCGAGGCGGCGGAGATCGCCCTGCGCGGCGTCTCGCTGCTCGTGCTGGAAAGTAACCACGACGTCGAGTGGCTCATGTCCGGCCCATACCCCTACTACCTCAAGCAGCGTATCGCCGGACGGCAGGGGCACCTCTCCAACGAGGACGCCGCTGCCTTCGCCCGCCGGATGGCGGCGCAGGGGACACGCCGCTTTGTCCTCGCCCATTTGAGCCGCGAAAACAACACCCCGGTGCGTGCCTTACAGGTCATGAACGACGCGCTCTCCGGCCTCGACGCGGCCGTGGCCGTCGCGCCGCGCGGCGAGGTGAGCGTCTGCTACGAAGCGGAGGCGACGGTATGCAGCGTGTGACCGTCCTCTGCGTGGGCAAGCTGAAGGAGAAATTCTACATCGACGCCGTGGCCGAATATACCAAGCGGCTTCAGCGGCACTGCAAGGCGGAGGTAATTGAGCTGCCGGAGCAGCGGCTGGGGGACGACCCCTCGCCGTCGGAGATACAGAAAGCCCTCCGCACGGAGGCCGAGACCATCCGTGAGAGGCTTCCCAAGGGCGGCGCGGTCATTGCACTGTGCATCGAGGGAAAGCTCTGCTCGAGCGAGGCGCTGAGCCACCGCATCATCGACTTCGGCGTGCAGGGCAAGACGCAGCTCACGTTCCTCATCGGCGGCAGCTTCGGGCTGGACGAGACGCTGAAGCGGGAGGCGGACTGGCGGCTGAGTATGTCGCCCATGACGTTCCCGCACCATCTGGCGCGTGTTATGCTCTTGGAGCAGCTCTACCGCGCCTATCAGATTGCAGACGGTACAAAATATCATAAATAGGAGGCAGCTATGTCAAATTGGAGCTTTTCCGGTAAGCCGGACATCCCGGCGTGGCCGCAGGACGAACAGGGGAATGACGAGAAGGCCGTGCTGCTGACGCAGACCTTCGACTCGCCCGCCGACGCGGACACGGTGATTTCCCTGCTCTCGGCCTACGGCATCCCCTGCTTTAAGTATTACGACAAGGAGGGCGGCGCGGGCAAGGTCATCAACGGCTTTTCCGGCTACGGCGCAAGCCTCTACGTCCCCGCCTCCCAGTTGGACGAGGCGGTCGGGCTGCTGCACGCCGACCCTGTGGATGAGACGATGGAAGAACACGTCTGAAAGGAGCTATGACCATGTTGGACTATATGCAGGAATATCGCCGCTGGCTTGAAAGCCCGGCACTCTCCGAGGCGGAAAGGGCGGAGCTGACCGCCATCGCCGGAGACGAGCAGGAGATTAAGTCCCGCTTCTACGGCCCGCTGGAATTCGGCACAGCGGGTCTGCGCGGCACGATGAAGGTCGGGCTGCACCAAATGAACCTCCACGTCATCCGCTGGGCGACGCAGGGCTTTGCCGAGGTCATTGCCGCCGAGGGCGAGGAAGCGAGGAAAAAGGGCGTGGCCATCTGCATGGACTGCCGCGTCAACAGCATGGCCTTTGCCCGCGCTGCGGCGGAGGTCTGCGCCGCCAACGGGATTGCCGTGCGCATTTTTGAGGCACTGCGTCCCACCCCGGAGCTGAGCTTCGCCGTGCGGTACTACGGCTGTCAGGCGGGGATTAACGTCACCGCCAGCCACAACCCCAAGGAGTACAACGGCTACAAGGTCTACTGGTCGGACGGCGCACAGCTCCCGCCGCAGCACGCCGCCGCCATTGCCGAGCGGCTTGAGACGATCGACATTTTCTCCGGCGTGAAGCGTGTGGACTTCGACACTGCCCTCGCCGACGGGCGCATTCGCCTTTTGGGCGAGGAGACGGACAAGGCATTCATGGCCAACGTCATGGCGATGGTCAATGACCGCAGCTCCGTTGCGCAGGTCGCCGACACATTCAAGGTGGTCTACACGCCGTTTCACGGCTGCGGCTGGAAATTGGTTCCGGAGGCGCTGCGCGGCCTCGGCGTGAAGCACCTCTATTGTGTCGAGCAGCAGATGGTGCTGGACGGCACGTTCCCCACCGTTGCCTCCCCGAATCCGGAGAACCCGGAGGGGTTCTATCTGGCCGTCGAGCTGGCCGACCGCGTGGGCGCGGACTTCCTCCTCGGCACAGATCCGGACAGCGACCGCGTGGGCATCATGGTGCGCGGCGCGGACGGGAAATTCTTCCCCGTCACGGGAAATCAGACGGGCGTGCTGCTGCTCGACTACCTCATCGGCGCCATGCGCCGCGCCGGGAAAATGCCCGAAAACCCGGTCTTCCTCAAAACCATCGTCACCACCGAGATGGCGCGCAAGGTCGCACAGGCCAACGGCGTTACCTGCTACGATACATTTACCGGCTTCAAGTTCATGGCCGAGAAGAAAAATGCCCTCGAGAGCGCGGGCGAGGGTCACGTCATCATGTCCTATGAGGAGAGCTACGGCTATATGCTCGGCGACTACGTCCGCGACAAGGACGCCGTCACCGCCTCGCTCATCATCACCGAGATGGCCGCGTGGTACGCCGCGCAGGGCATGACGCTCTGCGACGCGCTGCAAGCCCTCTACAAGAAATACGGCTGGTACGGCGAGAAAACCCACAACCTCGTCATGCCGGGGCTGGACGGCCTTGAGAAGATGGCCGCGCTTATGAAGCAGCTCCGCGCCGCGCCGCCCGCCGCCATCGCCGGGGTGGAGGTCGCGGTGCGCAAGGACTACCTGAGCGGCACGGCCACCGACTGCGCCACGGGCGCTGTCAGCGAGATGGAACTCAAGGGCAGCAACGTGCTGCGCTTTGAGCTTGCCGACGGCACGTGTATCCTCGTCCGTCCCTCCGGCACCGAACCGAAGATCAAGGTCTACCTGCTCACGCAGGGCGCGGACGCCGCGCAGCGCGACGAAAACCTCGCCAAGTACGGTGCGTGGGTCGCCACGCTGGCGCAGTAAGACCATGCCTATCGACCGGGCGGGGCAGCGCCCCGCCCGGCGTGACCATTTCACAAATATGTCCCGCGTTCATCACGATTTTTCAAAAAATCTGTTGACAAACCGACCCCGGATGTGGTATAGTAACTCGTGCCTGTCGAGGATGACATGGCGGCGTAGCTCAGTTGGCTAGAGCATGCGGTTCATACCCGCAGTGTCACCGGTTCAAATCCAGTCGCCGCTACCACACCGGAGAGACGCGCGTGCGTCTCTCCGGTATCTCCCTCGTAAAAAACGGCCCGTTGGTCAAGTGGTTAAGACACGGCCCTTTCACGGCTGTAACATGGGTTCGAGTCCCGTACGGGTCACCACGTCGGCAGCCCGTCAGGGTCGCCGACAATCCGGAGGCTTAGCTCAGCTGGTTAGAGCGCCTGCTTCACACGCAGGAGGTCACTGGTTCGAGTCCAGCAGTCTCCACCAAAAAGTTCCTGATTTCGTCAGAAATCAGGAACTTTTTCGCATATTCAGTCTTAAATAGTGACGCAGTATTTTTGCGTTTTTTGCCTGACCCAAACACTGACCCAAATGCCGAAAGTACGGGAGAGGAGCGGATAGTATCATCCGTCCCTCTCCCACTATTTTTTTGTGTTTACATCGCCTGACTGATGACGTTTCCGATGGCGTCGGCGGCATCACGTTTCATCTCCGCCGTGGCGTGGGTGTAGGTGCTGAGCGTGAAGCCTGCGTCGTAGTGTCCCAACGCACCGGACAATGTCTTGACGTCCACGCCGTACTTGAGGGACAGCGTGGCGAAGGTGTGCCTGAGGTCATGGAAGCGTATGTGCTCCGCGCCGATAGCCTTTAGAATTTTCTCGTGGGTGTGGCGGAAGGAATCCGGGTCAAACATGGTTCCCGTCTTGGGCGACACAAACAAGTATGGGCTGTGAGGGTGTTTGCTATGTTCCTCCACCAGCAGCTCCACCGCCCGCTGCGGGATAGCCAGCTTGCGGATGGAGTTGGGCGTTTTGGGCTGACTGACCACCAGTTCGCCGTTGATGCGGTTCACCTGTTTGCTGACGGAGATGGTCATATTCTCCACGTCCAAGTCCGTCCACAGCAGGGCGAGGAGTTCTCCCCGACGCAGGCCGGTGGTCAACTCCAGATAGAAAGCTGCCAGCAGACCGCGCCGTTCCGCTTCGGCCAGATACGGGCCGATTTTGTCCTCCGGCAGTATTTTCATCTCCCGCTTTTCCAGCTTCGGCAGGCGGCAGCCCTTGGCGGGGTTGGAGAGGATCAGCCGCTCCGCCACCGCTTGCTCCAGACAGTTGTTCAGCAGCGTGTGGATGCCCCGCACCACCCGGGTGCTGAGGCCCTTGTCCTTCAGCTTGATGTGGGTATAGCGCTGGATGCGACCGGACTTTTGCAGGTCGTTATAGAACTTCTGGATCTGGATGGTGGTCAGTTTCTCCAGCGGCGTGCCGCCCAGTTCGGGAACGATGTGGTTGTCGATCCTGTCGGCGCAGAGGCAGCCAATTACACCGTTGAGCTGAATGCCTCACCTGC
>CAVGSO010000049.1:0-11190 GCA_963631875.1 Firmicutes bacterium CAG:341
CGTTTTGCAGCGTCTTCACCGCGCTGCCCTGCGAGCCGTAAGCCACCATCGTATAGCTCGATGCCATCCCTTCATCCTCCCTCTCGTCATGTCACGCGCTTCCAAGCGTACACGCCGCTCAGTCCCGCCTGCACCTGCTGCCACGTACCGGGCAGCTCCGGCGCGGCGGCCGTGGCCGTCAGGTACGCGCTCCCCACCGGGAACAGGCGCTCCTCGATGGCCGTGCCGCCCAGCTTGAGCGTACCCGACACCTCCACGTCACTATAAAACGCTGCCGGCCACGCGCATTCCAGCGCGTCCTTCTCCGCGTATTTCCCCAGCGCCAGTCCCTTGCCGCCGCTGCGCAAATGGAGCGTCACCTGCTTCGTCGCCGCCGTATAGCGCACCGTTCGCTCCGTCCCCACGGTGTCCGCGGCGCTCAGCTCCACCTCGTAGGCCTTGGCCTCCTCCAAGCCGCCGCCGATGAACGTCTCCGCGCCGTTGAGCAGCAGCGTATAGCCGCTCCACTGTCCGCCCATCACTCGGTAGCGCACCCGCACCGTCAGTTGGTTCTGTCCCGCCAGCGGCGAGCAGGCGGCGGCGCACTTCACCTTGAAGAACGCCCCGTCGTCCCGCGCCGTGCCGTTCGCATCGCACCGCGCCACGGCGGAGGACGTGATCACGGGCGGCGTGTACTCGTACACCCGCACCGCCGTGCCGTTCACCGTCACCGTTCGTCCTCGACTGTCCGTCACCGTCGCCTGCGGCGTCTGCGTGCCGCTGCTGCCCAGCGGACCAATCGTCCCCGATGCGCCCTCGCGCACCTCGCCCGCCATACGGAGCTGGCAGCTCCTGAGCGTCGCGCCGCCCTTCATCGTGCTGGAAATGCTGTAGCTCACGCGGCTCATCCCCTGCACGCACAGACCCCACGCCTGCAGCTTCGCGTTGTCGTTCACCACCGTGACGCTCACCGAGGCCTCCGGCCTCACGCTCTCCGGCACGTACAGGGTAAAGGACGCGCTCACGCTGCCGATGTACGACCCGCCGTCGTAGAGCTTCGCCGTCATCGTCCCGCTCCCCGAGGTCGCGTTCGGCAAGCGCGTCATCAGCTCCGTCGGCACGGTCCACTGATACACCGCCCTGTCCGCGCTGCTGCTCACCGTCCGCAGCGCACTACTGCCAACACTCCCGGACACGCCGCCGAAGCTATACGCGAATTCGCAGCTATATCCGTACCCCGGCCTCGTCAGCGTCATCGTCAATGCCTGTCCCATCGCGGCACTGCCCGCAGTGAGGCTGAAGCTCCCGACATCCGCCGACCGCTCCGCCGGGAGGGCGTAGCTGTAGCTGTCGTCGCGCGTTGAACCCGAGCCGCTGTAGAGCCGTATGCTCAGCGGCACGCTGCTCCCCGCGCTCGACACCGTCACCCAGCCGCTGTCATATGTGATGGCACTGCTCCAACGGTTCGGCGCAGCCGCCTTCATCGTATACCCGCTCGTCACGCACCCGCCGTCCACGTACACCGAAAGATAGATCGGATACCCAAAATACGACGCGCCCGTCAGCGGCTGCACACTCACGTACAGTCGGTACTGCATCCCGCTCCCTACGCGCTGACTGTCATAGGCGAAGCTCACGCCGATGAGCGGCACGCCGCCCCATCGAATGTTATCCAGTGTCGTGTAGCTCATTTCCTCACGCTCCTATCCATCGGAATACCAGCCCATCCTCCGCCGTGCCGATACTCCACTGTCCAAGCCCGATCCCGCCTAACACCGTGATGTTGCTTATATACAGTCGATTGTTCGACACATACGCCACCTCCGTGGCGTCCTGCCAGAACGAAAGCCGTGTCGCGGTGAACACCGCACGGAAGTTGCTCTGCTCCACAACCTTCTCGCCGTCCACCTCCCGGCACGTCAGCCCCTGCCCGACCGCCACACCGTAGACAGGCACGGCATTCTCGTAGTACACGATCCCCGTTCGGATATACCCCTCCGTGTCCACCTTGTAATGCGAAAACGCCGCGTCCACCGCCGCCACATTCGTCTTCAGATCGGACGCAAAGCTGTAATACTGCGTCAACGCCTCCGGGTTGGCCTCCAAATACGCGCTCAACGCCGCGATATACGTCCCGAAGTCCGATGCGGCCACATAGTCCTCCTTCAGCCGCGCCGTCAGCTCCTGCGTCGTTTTCTCCACCTGCGAGGCCGTCTTGATGATCATACTGCGCAGCGTCTCGTACTGCTCGTCCGCCTTCTCCGTCTCGCTGCTGCCCGTTCTCGCGGCGGCCTGCCGCCGCGCCGAGGCCGCGCCCGTGTCTGCGCCGCCGCTTTCCAGCTGACCCAACGCCAAGTTGAGCTGCTGCGCCATCTGAAGAAGATACACATACTGCTGCGCCACCTGCTGCTGCAAGCTGCCCGACGGTGCGCTCGGCATGGGAAGCATACTCATCCCCACTCACTTCCCTTCTCGTATACCGCCGACACGTGATAAAGGCGAAGCGCCCCGCTGCCCTCCAGCTTCAGCCGCAGATGGCCGCACCGCTTGGGCCGCACCTGCATGACATACCCACCGGGTCGCCCGTCCCCGGTCACGCTGCCCGCCTTCTCCCACGAAGTGCCGTCATAGCAAACGTACACCTCCGCCGCCGCACTCTCCTCCAAGTCCATGTGCAGCGTCAGCCGCTCCAAGTACGTATGCTCCGGCGTGTAAAGGCCGAGATCGCCCGTCTCGCCGCTCCACGTCACCTGTGTCTCCTTCACACCGTACGTTCCGCTCGTGTCAAGCAGCGTTCCGTCCCGTCGCAGGATCATCATTGCGCCGCCGTAGCGTGAGAGCGACACGACCTCGCCCTCGTCCTCCCTGTACCACAGCCCCCGCGCCGTGTCATACACCAGCAGCTCCCACGTCCCGCCGCTGTCCTTGGCCGCGAGCCAGTATTTCCCGCTCTCGCCGCCGCCGACACCGCCGACATACCGCCGCTCGCCGAATTGCCGCGACACGCACACCGGGATGCTCCCGTCAAAGGCGTACACACCGTCGCCTCCCAGATAATACACCACACCGTCCGCCACGGCGACCGTGCCGCCCGCGCCCTTTCTCACGCCGTTGCACGGCACGGTCACGATCTGATGGCCTCCGCCTGCGGCGGGGTAGACGCGCTCCATGCAGTTTTCCTTGAAGAACACCACGCCGCCCTGACACGCCGCCGCCCCGGTGAACGGCCCATCCGAGCCGCGCGCGGCGGCGTAACTGTCGGTGCTCAGCCCGGCAAAGCTGTTCCAGTTGCGAAAATCGCCCAGCTTGCAGGCGTAGATCTCGTTCACCGCCTCGCCGTCCACAATGCCGTACTTGCACCCCCACAGCCGATTTCCCTGCTCCGTCACGAAGTCCATCTCCGGCACGGTGCGCAGCACCGTCACCACGGCGGTCTGACTGTCGAGCGTCCGGCACAATGACGGCACAACCAGCCAGTTGTCCTCCACCGTCTCCAGCACCTGCAAGCCGTTCAGCTCCGACGAGCCGCACCCCGAGAGCGTCACGCCGTCCCCCGCGCTGAACCCCACGCCGATGCCCGTCGCGCTGATCTTCGTGCATACGCCCTCCATCTCAAGCCACGCACTGCCGTCATAGCGCCGCATCACGCAGCCCGAGCGGCTCGTGTCCAGCCACAAGTCGCCCGTCTCCGCCTCGCTCGGCGCGTTCGTCCCGACGTCATACGACCCCAACGCCGTCCCCGCCGCGTCGCACAGTGTGAACGTCACCTCGCCCTCCGTGCTGCGCGTGTTCTCCAAGCTCCCCCAGTCGGAGAAATCCTTCGTGTTGATATACACCTTATCCGGCCACACCAGCAGATACGCGCCCATGCACACGAGCTGCTTGTCGCCGTTTGTCAGCACGGGTGCAGTCTTCGCGCCGTTGATATACAACTCCGCGCCGTCCACCCACACCAACGCCTCTCTCCCCAAAAAGGCGTGCGGTGTCGTCAGCTCCGTCAGCACGCTCCGCTTGCCCCGCACCTCCATGGCCGGATAGCCGCCGCTCCACAGATTTTTCATCTCGCGCAGACAGCCTGCACCGCTCCCGACGCGCCGATCCAGCCCCGAGAAGCACTCCACCGTCTTCCGCTCTCGGCGCTGCGCCTGCAATTTCGGAAAGAACATCCTCACGCACCTCCTAACAAAGCCGCAGTGCCTTCACCCTCGCTTCGGGTCTCTCCCCTCGGCAGCGGTAGTCCCGATACGTGAGAAAGCCGTTGTTCCACAGGCTCACCGCATTATTGTACCGTGCCGTTTCGCCGTTTGCGTAGTGTACCTGCGCCTCCACATAGAACCGATACATCTCGTCGTAGGGCGTCTGCGCCGTCAACTCCGTCTCTGCCGTCAGCTCCGCAATCTCACCCTGTACGCCCTCCAGCTCGCGCAGCACGAAGCCCTCTGCCTGTCCCAGCCACCGCAGCTTCTCCGCCTCGGTATAGCCGTTGGGCAGCAGCGCGTCCACCCGTGCCAGTATCTCCTTGGCCTTTGCCATCACCCTCACCTCTCAGGAGGCGCGCTCGTCCACGTAACGCCGCGCCGTCTCGGCCATCATCCGACCGTTTTCCAGCACCTCCGCCACATAGTCCGGCACGCTGACCTCCACGCCGCGCATGATCTTCCAGCTCCGCCCGTTGACGGACACGATCACAAAATTCTCCTCGTTCTTTCTGCCGCGCGGCAGCAGGATCTTCACCATTTTCTCCTTCATAACGCCCTTCTCCTTTCACCGTTCCATTTCTCCATAGGGAATTGCCGTCCCTCCGTCATTGCCAGCCCGTAGGGGCGGACGGCTCTGTCCGCCCGCCGTGAGCCATCCGCCCCTACCTTCCTCAGTTCGCCTTATCCTCCCCGGAATAGCTCGAACCGCACTCCACGCGCACCATGTACTCATCGTACAAAATCGCCGCGGCGTGAACGCCCTTCCAGCCCACGCTGGAGCGCTGGTCAAGGGGATCGGCCGTGCCGGAGCTGCCGCGGGGCTTCACGATGACCTCCGTCCCCTCGCTCAGATCGACCACGCCATACGCGCCCTTGCCGATAAAGAGGCAGCCGTACACCGCGCAGCCGTCCTTACCGCCCTCGGCGGGGTTGATGACCGTGTTGTCGCCCACCGTCACGCTCGTGTCCAGCACCAGCTTCGCCGCGGTGTTGCTCACCACCTTGGCGCGGCTCGCGCCCACCTTGACGTAACGCCCCACCAGCGCACCGACGGCCACCGTACCGCCGTCGAAGTTCACCTCGGTGCTGCCCATCACCGCACCGTTGACCGTCAGCGTGCGGCTGTCCGAGGCGAGGTCCGTCCCGCGGTAAATCTTCGCCTCCGTCGTCTCCACGAAGCGCACGCCGTGCAGCTCGCCGATCTCCCCGGAAAACAGCTCCGTGGCGGCGGCGTACTGGTGTGCGGCGATCCACGCCTCGTCTTGGCGCAGATCAAACGCCACGCTGGGGTGGATGATGCACACATACTTCCCCTCAAAGGTCGGTGCGTTCATCTTCTTGAGCTGCGTGGCGGCCTTGGCGACCAACTCGCTCGTCATCTTGCAGCTGCTGTCAAGGTCGGCGCGGCTCGTCACCTCGGTCTTCGTGCCGTCCGTACCGATCCTGGGCGCGTAGATGACCTGATTGCCCTGCTGGATCTCGTTGCGCGTCACGGTGTCCAGCGTCAGACCCATATTCGCGCCGTGTCGGTCGGTGATCTCCAGCACCACATCGTCAATGGCCGTCAGATCCAGCATATCGGACACGGTCGTGTAGTCACCGTACTGCGCCAGCTCCTTGGTGATGTAGCTCACGGAGATACCGCTGCCGTCCGGGGTCACGCCCTCGGTCAGCGGCGTCAGCGCCTTGTCGAACGCGCCGAACTTGCGCCACTCTACCGTCTTGCCGCCGCCGACAGGCAAGCCCTTCGTTGATGCAAACTGGTTGTGTACGAGCTGCGGCTTCGCATTTTCCAGCAGCTCCATGCCGTAGTAGGTCTTCATCTCGGCACTCAGAGCGCCGGTCGTCTGCGTATTCGCCTCCGCAAACAGCTGCATATCCATCTTCAACTTCTTTTCCATTTTCCTTTCTCCTTTCGTTTCCGTTCACGCGCCTCCGGCGCGGTCGGCTCCCTTGTGTAAAGGGAGCTGTCAACGCGCAGCGTTGACTGAGGGATTGTCGTCGGGGCTGCTAAAACCGTATCTTCTCCCCCTCCATCACGCGCTTTCGGATGTCCGCCAATTCCTTCCCGCTCAACTCCTTCGGATCACACCGACTGACGCTGCGCCGTCTGCCGCCGTTCTCCTCCACACGGCTTCCGCCGCTGGCGATGGCCTGCGCCATCTGCTCTCTCGTCCGCATCACCGCATAATCCATCGCCCTGCGCACCTGCTCGGCCTCCCGTCGCGCCGCCAAACGCGCCCGCACCGCGGCGTCCTCTCGCAAGCGCGCATTCTCCTGCCGCAGATTTCTCAGCCGCCCGTCCAGAATTTTCCGCACCCTCGCGTCAAACTCGTCCTTGTATCTCCCCCGGATGAGCGTCTCAAAATCCTCCGTGCCCTGCTCCCCGGCGTCGGGAACACGCTCCTCGCCCGTCTCCTCGGCAAACATCTGCCAGTCTCTCCAAAGCTGTCTCATGCCAACTCCTCCCCGTGGTAGGTCACGACCCGATCCTCACGCACGCCGGGTACGTCTCCGCCAGCATACGAAGTCCCCGGCACACCAGCTCGAACTCCCGGTCGCATTCGCCCCGGCCCTCGATCTCGGCATACCCCTTTCTCAGCTCCGCCCCTGCCAGCCTTCCCGTCTCCCGCAGCGTCTCCGCCAGTGCGTACACCAGCGCGGACGCAGCCGCGCATACGATGTCCTCTCCCGCCGGGGCATACCCGGCGTGTCCGCGCAGCGTCAGATGTCTCCGCCCCGCCGTCACCTCAATCATCTCGGCCGCGCCGCCTGCCGCGTCTTCTCCCGCTGCCGCGCCACCGCGTCCGCCGCTGCCGCGTTCTTTTGGCGCTCACTGCCCGAGCCTACGGTCAGTGCCGTCCCCTCGCGCTTTCCCTGCAGCTCCTTTTCCAGCGTCTCCGCCAAGTGGCTCCCCTGCGCCTTATCCAGCAGCGCCACCGTCTGCCGCAGCGTCTCCGTCAGCCACGCCGTCCGCTGCTCCGCCGCCGCGCCCTCGCGAATCGTCTCCACCAGCGCATCCTTATTCTTGAACGTCATCAGCTCCAAGCACCGCACGGCCTGCTCCGCCATATCGCTTCGGAAGAAGCCCATTTGGAAAAGCTGCAGCGCCAGCTGATTGTACTCCATCGTCTTGTACGGCGTCTCGTTCTGTGCCGATACCTCCAAGTCAAACTCCGGCACGCGGTAGCCGCCCATCAGCAGCGCCTTTTTCCGAAGACTGCGGTTATCAAACGTCACGAACTCCGCGCCGCGCTTACCCAGCAGCCGAAACTGCCTCGGCATATCGTAAAACTGCCGCACCAGCTCAATGCACAGCGTCACCATCTCCCCGAACGCCTCATACCCCTCATCGATCATGTCGCGTGAGAGCTTCCCTCCGGCCTCCTGCAGCGCCGCGATGGCCGTCGCCGCCGTCACACCGCCGCCCGTTCCGCCGCTCGTCACGTCTCGGTTGCCCGCCGTCTCCTTCATCTCCGCGATCTTGTTCTGCAGCACCGCCACATACACGCTGTCCAGCGACGGTACACGGATCGGCGCGATCGAGTCCGCGCCCAAATTCCCGTTCGTATGCACGAACGGCCTCGTCCAGTCGCCGTACTCCTCCTCGTTCACCGCGCCGTCTGCTCGGATAAAGAACCTCGGCGTGGCCGCCGCCAGCGCGTTCTTCAAGATCGCCTGATTCATCAGATCGATCTGCTTCTGCGCCGACTTGCACAGATCCACATACCCGTACCCGCACGGCGTCCCCTCCTCCGGGAACAGCACGTCGAACACGAACGGGTACTTCCCGTGGTCGTACCACCCGCGCTCGGCGCGCGCCGGGTCGTTCTCCGTGGCGTACAGCACATTCTCCCCCACGAACTTGCAGTATTGCAGCACCCTGCGCCCCGCCACCGTCGTGTGGTAGTACCAGTCCACCACCAGCGAATGCTCCGAGGTGTCCACATGGTCGTCGTAGAGGTAGCGGCTCACCTGCCCGCCGCCGCGTCCCAGCTTTCCCTCCAGCTCCGGATACAGCTCGATGAGCCGATGGTTCGGCGTCAGCTCCGTGCAGAAGAAATGCTCCGACTCCTGAATGTCCTCCACACCCGGCTCCCAAAAGAGGTTCAGCACGTCCATGCTCCGTATGTCAATATCTCCCAGCCCGTGCAGCTTCCCGCCGTTCCAGAACACCCCGTACACCGCGCACCCGTGCTTGAGCTTGCTCCACCATGCGCGGGAATAGGCCCGCTTGAAGCGGCTGTTCTTCAAAATCATCGGCAGCACGCGGCTGAGCATCGCCGCCTCCTTTCTGTCCCCCGGCTCTCTCGGCAGCACCGTCGGCTCGGGGTAGCTGTCCATCGCATCGGCGTGCTTTGAGAGAACGCAGTTCACCAGCCACCCGCTCGCGGGTCGAATGTCCTGCGGATTGCCGCCCTCGCCGCTCTTTTCCATCTGCTCCCAGTGCCGCAGCTTCCAAAACTGCTCGTTGTCGATGATCCGCCTGTCGAGGTTCTGCTTTCCCAGCCGATACCTGCGCAGCACCTGCGCGGCGTGGCGCACCTCGTCTGCGCCGATTCTCGGTGTCAGCACCTCCTGCTCCATTCCAAGCCCTCCTTTTCGTTCTTCTGTCCCTGCCCTCCTCCGCCGCCTTCGTTGCACACCGCCGTGCAACCCGTCAAATTTTTCCTCACCGCCGCACCATACCGTTCCAGCTCCCGGCCTCCGGCCTGCGCATATTCAGCGGGTCATCCGCGATCTCCGCCGCCGTCTGCCGCCTCGGCGCGATGGGGCGCATCATGCAGAAATAGCGGCTCTCATCCGCCACATGGTCCTCCTGCCCCGTGTCCACGTCCTCCGGCATCACCCGACTGTACTCCAGCGCAGGCACGGTGCGGATAAACGCCCGGCAGTTCTCAAACACATACAGTCCCGGATACCCCTCCTCGTCAAACTGCATTCGGTAGTGGAGCTGCATCCACCCCGCGATACGCCGATTGTCCCCCGGCGTAAAAAACAGTCGGTGCCTCAGCGCCGTCTCGTACACGCTCTCCCCTCGGCTCGCGTCCCATATCGCCGGGTCGGCCACGCCCTGTATCTGCCGTCCCCGCAGCAGCGGATGCTCCTCCTCCACCCGCCGTATCTGCGTAAACTGCCGCTCCGGTGTCCACAAAACACCCTCGTCCGGCGTCCCGGTGCAGCCGTACAGCTCCGCAATGCGATACACGCACCCGTCATGGTCCACCGCCCACCAGCCGCACGAGAACGGCTTTGCATACCCGAAGTCGTAGCTTCGGTATACGTTCCACTCCCTCGGCACGTCAAACGCCCGTATCACGTGCGTCCACCGCCTGTCCTCATAGTGCGCGGGGTCATCCGTGAACTCCTGAAACACCTGCCCGGCCAGCACGTCCCATCGGCCCTCCAGCCACGCCGCCCGCAGCTTCGGCGGCAGCGCCTCAAGCTGCCGCAGATACTCCGGCTGACGCTCCATCAGCGCCGCGTTGTCCGTCACCCGCGCCGGGATGAAGACATAGTCCTCCGCGTTCTCCCCCGCCTCATACCGCCTGTCGATAAAGAGCCGCTTGATGTACCCGTGTCCCGGCCCGCCCGGATTGCAGGTGTAGTACACACGCTTGGGAAACTCGTTCACACCGCGCACACACGCGCCGAGCTGCCGCATCCACGATTCCTTGAGCTGCGTCGCCTCGTCGAAAAAAATCACGTCATACTCCGCGCCCTGATACCGCTCCGTGTCCCTGTCACACCCGCAGTACCCGAATTGCAGCACGCTGCCGTTGACGAACACGAACCGCCGCTCCCCGCTTCGGTACTCCGCCGCGCCCCGAAGCTCCCGCCTTAAAAACACCAGATGGTTCGCCTCCAGCTCCGGCAAGCTCCGCCGCACCAGCAGCATCCGAATCCCCGGATAGCGCACCGCCAGCAGCTTCGCCTTGCACCGCACCGCCCAGCTCTTTCCGCCGCCGCGCGCCCCGCCAAAGGCAATGTACTTCCCCCGACATTCCAAAAACTCCCTCTGCCGCTCATTCGGCACTCCGATCTCCATCTTCATCCTCTCTCACCTCTCTATTCCTTTCCCTCTCCCGCGCCTCCGGCGCGCTTGGCTCCCTTGTGTAAAGGGCGCTGTCAACGCGCAGCGTTGACTGAGGGATTGTCGTCCTCCTCTCACCCGCTCCACCCCTCCAGCTCCTTCGCCAGCACCACCTCCACGCGCTGCATCTCCGTCTCGCCGCTCTTGTCGCCCCTATAAAGTTTCTCCGCCGTCCCCACCAGCGACTGCAGCAGTCCCGCCAGCTCCTTGATTTCCCGCACGCTGCTCTCGCCATCCACCGTGTGCTCTCTCGCGTCCTGCACCGCCGAGTGCAGCAGCCGCGCCGTCTCCGTCAAGCACGCGCGCATCATCTGCCGCTCACGCTCCTCCCGAAACCGCTTCCATCCCTCGGCCTTCATGTGCTTTCGCAGCGTACTTTCACTCATACCGTACTTCGCCGTCAGCGCCCGCACGCTCTCCTTCCCGCTCTCGTACCGCTCACGCACCTCATCCCAGTTTATCTGTCTGTACGCCATCCGTCCTCACCTCCCGTCACCTCATACACCGCCAATATCTGCGCCGCGAACTCCGCCAGACACCCCCGGCAAACGTTCTCCCCGCTCACCCGGTAGTATTTCTCGCCCCGTCGGATCTCCCCGTCGCACAGGTCGCACAGCGCACACACCGCGTCATGTTCGCCCTCTGTCACCTGCCGTCTCACATACTTCATTTCGCTCCCCCTTTTCAAAAAATCGCTCTGTCCCCGCCGCCGCTTCTCCCAAAAGTTGCCCTCCCGCGTCCAACCTCCGAAAATTTTTCCATCCGCGCATAACAAAAACCCGAGAACATCCGTCCTCAGGTCGAGACTGTCGAAAAGCCTCCGGTTTTTCGACAAAAAACTCGCAGGCTGCTGCGCCCGCGCCGTTCGATGGCTAACCCTTCCGGGTCTTCTGTTACATAGATTCGTTCCCACGCAGC
>CAVGSO010000050.1:0-9897 GCA_963631875.1 Firmicutes bacterium CAG:341
CCGACCGCCTCCAGCTTCGCATGAAACGGCGTCAGGCGTAATGGTCAGTATCTCCACCGTACCCGTCTCTACGGTGATGGCCTGCCGCGCCGTTGCTTCGCTCACGCCGCAAGGTATTACGTAGAGATACGCGCCGTGGCTGCTCGAATAGCACATCGCTTTTCCGTTATAATGCAGCGTTTTCCCGATTGGCAGCGTGGACAAAAATCCGCCGGTGAAACGCAGAAAGTGACATCACACCCGACGCTATCCGACATCTATTGGCATCTATACAATTGACCGGAATATCGTAAACAAGGTAATGCCATCACAGCCCCCCACACAAACAAAAGAGGTAAAAAGTCTTCTACAATGACCAATGAACACATTGTTATTTTTAGAAAACACAAAGTTTAACTGCTCCAGATCTCTAAAATCCGGAGCAGTTAAATCAATAAATGGCATTTATATCGTCAATAATGTGATCCTCTCCTCACCGTCAGCAAGCAGTTTTTCGACTATCTGACTATACTTTTTGTCGTATACTGTCAAAGCGGATTTAAAGTATACTTTTTCTCTAATTTCAACACAAGCTGCTTGCACTTTTTCGCATTTTATTTTCTGCCATAGCTATTTTCACCCATATCACCATCTGTAAAGTGCTATCACTTCACACGCTTTGTCATCCGCTCTGCCAGCTCCGAGAGGAACTCGCTGCCCGCCATATGGGCGATCGCGGCCTTTGCGCGGGCGGTGTAGTCGTCCACTGCCCTTTGGCAGCCCTCCAATCCCTTCACGTCCACAAAGGTGGTCTTGCCTTCCTCCCTGTCCGAGCCGATGGGCTTTCCGAAGACGGCCTCGCTGCCCGCCACGTCCAGCATATCGTCCCGAATCTGGAACGCAAGTCCCAAATTTTCGCCGAATTCCCGCGCCTGATGCCGCGTTATTTCATCCGCACCAGCGGCCACGCAGCCCAGCTCCGCTGCGGCGGAGATCATGGCGCACGTTTTGAGGTGATTCAAAAACGTCAGTCCTGCCGCGTCGTTCACCTCATACACCGTGTCCAGCACCTGACCGCCCACCATGCCGTCCGCTCCGGCGGCCTTGGCCAGCACCTCCACCGCCGCGATGCGGCTCTCGGCGGACAGCCCCGCCGCCTGTGCGATGAGGCGGAACGCCTCGGGCTGCATGGCGTCGCCCGCCAGCACGGCCAGCGTCTCGCCATAGACCTTATGGTTGGTGGGCTTGCCGCGCCGCAGGTCGTCGTCGTCCATGCAGGGCAGGTCGTCGTGGATGAGCGAGTAGTTATGCACCAGCTCCAACGCGCAGGCGTAGGGCAGTGCCAAGCGCCAGTCAATGCCGCCGAGGCGGGCAAATTCCAGCGTCAGCACCGGGCGAATACGCTTTCCGCCCGCGAGCAGGCTGTACCTGATTGCCTCATAGAGCCGCCCATACGGCGCTTCGCCGCTGAAAAGCTCGCTCAAATAGTCCTCCACCGCGAGGCGGTACGTCTCATAGCTTCTTTCGTAGTCCATCTCTCATTCCTCCGCTGAAAAATCGCTCTCCACGGGGGCGCCGTCCGCGCCCTTGGAAAGCTTGACCACCTTCTGCTCCGCCGTCTTCAGCTCCTTGCGGCACTGATTCACCAGCTTCGCGCCCTCTTCAAAGAGTGCCAAGCTCTCACTGAGCGGCGCTTCGCCGCGCTCAAGCTGGGAGACAAGCGTCTCCAGCCGCGCCATACTCTCTTCAAACGTCATTTTTGTCGCCATTGCGTTCCTCCTTTGTCTCCACCACGTCACACAGCAGTGCGCCCCGTGCAAGCTGCACCCGAATCCGCGCGCCCGGCTTCACCTGCCGCGCCGAGCGCAGCACCTCGCCCTGCGCCGTCTGCGCCAGCGCATAGCCGCGTCCCAGCACCCGCAGCGGGCTGAGTGCGTCGAGCGCGGCGGCCAGCGACGCCAGCCGTCTGCCCTCCCGCTCCGATGCCGAGCGCATGGCACTGCACAGCTGAAGCTGCCAGTGGTCGAGCTGCATTCCCTTCTCCGCGACAAACGCCGTCGGGTCGGTCATCACCCGCTTTCGCGCCAGCGCGTCCAGCCGTTCCCGCGACAGCTTCACCTGCCGCGTCACGCCCCGCACCATGCGCGCCTCCGCCTCCTCCAGCCAGCGCAGCAGCTCCGCGCTGTCCGGCACGGCGATCTCCGCCGCGTTTGAGGGCGTAGAGGCTCTTCGATCGGCCACAAAATCGCTGATGGCCACGTCCGGCTCATGCCCCACGGCGGAGATGACCGGAATCTCGGAGTCGTAGATGGCCCGCGCCACCCGCTCGTCGTTGAACGCCCACAGATCCTCCAGCGATCCACCGCCGCGCCCGGTGATCAGCACGTCCGCCAGTCGGTGGCGGTTGGCGTAGCGTATCGCCCCGGCGATCTCCGCCGGCGCCTCTGCGCCCTGCACCCGCACCGGGAGCAGCAGCACTTTGGCGAGGGGATAGCGGCGGTTCAGGATGCGGATCATGTCATGCACCGCCGCGCCCGCCGACGAGGTCACGATGGCGATACGCTCCGGGTAGAGCGGCAGCGGCTTCTTGTGCGCCTCGTCAAAAAGCCCCTCCAAGCGCAGCTTCTCCTTGAGCTGCTCAAAGGCCACGCTCAAATCGCCCACCCCCTCCGGGGACAGCGACGTGCAGTAGAGCTGGTACACGCCGTCCCTCGGATAGACGCTCACGCGCCCCGAGGCGATGACCCGCATACCGTTCTCCGGCCGGAAGCGAAGGTGCACCGCGTTCGCCTTGAACAGCACGCAGCGAACGGCGCACTGGCTGTCCTTGAGCGTGAAGTAGTGATGCCCGGAGGGATAGACCTTGTAGTTCGATATTTCGCCGCGCAAAAAAAGCTCCGTCAGCGGCGGCACGTTGTCCAGCAGCTCCTTGAGGAACTGATTCAGCTCGGAGACGGTGAAAATATACCGCTCTGCCACGTGTCTCCCTCCTCTCTTTCGTATTACCTGAAAAGGCAGAGCCGCGGCTCTGCCCTTTCCTCATTCCTTGGCCGCTTTTCCCTCGCCCCGGGCGAAGCTGCCCAAAATACCGTTGATGAACTTGGCCACCTCCGGCGTCTCGTACTTCTTTGCAATCTCGACCGCCTCGTTGATGGCCACGCCTTCCGGGATGTCCGCCATGTAGAGGATCTCGAACATGGCCACGCGCATGATGGCGGAGGCCACCAGCGAAATACGCTCAAACCGCCAGCCCTGCGCGTATTTCTCAATGTCCCCGTCCAGCTCGGCGGCGTGTTCCGCCACGCCGGAAACGAGGCGGCGGATGTACGCCATCTGCTTGGCGTTGGGCAGCTCCTCGTAGAGCGCATCCTCGTCGGCAAGGGAGGCAAACCGCGCCTCACTTAGCTGCCGATCCAGAAATTCCTCCACGGGCAGGTCATTAAAGCTCAATTCATAGGCGAGATGCGTGGCGATCTCGCGGGCGGTGCTGCGTGTCATAAGCGTATTGTCCTTCTCTCTCGTCTCTCGTATCGCTGTCAGTTAAAGCTGATGCCGCCCACATGGACGTTCACCGCCGCCACCTTAAAGCCCGTCATGCCCTCCAGCGCGGCGTGGACGGTCTTCTGCACCTTCTTCGCCACCTCGCTGATGGCGTTGCCGTAGCGCACCGAGATGAACAGATTCACCACGATGTTCTCCCCGTCCAGCTCGACCTTCACACCCTTGGCGGTCAGCTTCTTCCCACCCATCAGGTCGGACACGTTCGCGCTCATGAGCGCACTGACGCCCTCCGTCTCCAGCGCAGCATTGCTGGCGATCGAGGCCAGCACCTCTTCGGATATCTGGATGCTGCCCATTTCCTCCTGATGGATCATGTATTCTCTGCTGTCAGCCATAGCCGTTGTACTCCTTGCTGTTATCATTGGTAACGTAATATTCCGTCAGCCATATATTATACCATTTCCCGCCGGGGAATACAACACTTATTTTCCGCCGTCAGCCTCCATGATCTTGATCTGCCCGGCGGTGTAGTCCGTCTCCGCGATGACGATGTCCTTGATCCGCGCCACATCCGCCGCCTCAAGCCCCTCCGACGAGGAGACGACCACGCTCACTGAGTCCGCGCCCATGAATGCCACGCAGTCCGTGTAGCCCTTGGCGACCACGAGATTTTCGATCTGCGACTCCGCGACCGTGTACCCCGCCAGCACCTGAAGCGTCTCCGACGCCTCGTTCAGCACGTCCTCCGAGGCGTTCTCATCCTGCCGCGCCTCCTCCAGCATACTGATGGCGGTGTCCCGCGCCTGCTTGCGGCTGAGGCGTGCCGTGGAGAAGTAGTCCTCCCCATCCGTCGCCGTCTCCGCCTGTGCGTCCGTCGTCTCGCCGTTGACGAGCGTGGACTGTCCCAGCACCTTCGACGTGTCCGCCACGTCCCCGGTATACCGCCAGTTCAGGTACACCGACGTCCCCACCAGCACCGTTACCGCCGCGATAACGACCCTTCTTTTCCATACCTGCTTCATGTTCTTCCTCCCATATCATGAATTTTTCCACTTGACCACCGAAATTTTATCGCTGCTCAGTCCCGTCAGCACCGAGACGGCCTCCACCACCGTCAGCCTCACGCGGCTGTCGCCCGCGCCCTGACAGACGACCACCGCGCCCTGATAGATGGGATAGCTCCGCTGCGTGACCACCACCTCCTGTCTGCCGCTGCCGCGGCTGACGGTCAGCACCTGCCGCTCGCGGCGTATCGCTCCGCCGCTGTCAATATCGTCGCTGCTGTCTTCCGCCAGCTCGAGTGTCTCCCCGCTGCGCAGCGTCAGCATGACCTTGACGCGCCCCACGCCGTCGATCGTCCCGATGACCTCCGCCATGTGTGCCTCTGTCTCCGTCAGGGAGAACTCCGCCGTCTCCGCGTCCTCCGCCTCCCCGCTCTCCGTGCCGACGGGCAGCAGCATCAGCGCGACCCCGGCCAGCACCACGAGCAGTGGTAAGCGGTACCTCCCCAGCAGCGCTCGCACCTTTTCCGCCCTCATCCGTTCACCTCAACTTCCGGCGCAGCCCACGTCTGTCCGTCCTCCCCGATGCCAAGCTCCGACGAGAGCCACGCTGCCAGTGCCGCGTCGCGCTCGATGTCCAGCGTCACACGGACGGGGTACGGAACGCCGTCACGCACCTCCGTCTCCACGTGCGCCGTGCAGTACAGCCCCAGTGCCGCGCCCTTGCTTGCAATATATGCAGCCGTTTTTTCTTCTATGAGTGCCGCCGTCTCCCGCTGCGCCGACTGTTGGTAGGACTGCATCAGCGACTCAATCTCAAGTTCGCAGTCCCCGTAGGAGAGTGCGAACGTCTCCGCGTCCCAGCCCATCACCGGGCGCAGCAGCACGAGCAGCAGCACCATACCGCCCGCGCCGCGTGCCACCGTCTGCCAGCGCCCCTTCGGCAGCAGGGCGTACACCACCGTCAGCACCAGCGCGGCGGCGATCATGCCCGCGAGCCACGCGCGCAATGCGTCCCAGATCATGCGACCACCACCGATACGGACGACGTGATGGAGATGAGCAGCAGCAGCGCACAGCTCCCGACCATCCCCAGCATCAGCCCGAAGGCAGCGCCGAGCGCGCCGATCAGCGTCTCCAGCGGTTCGGAGGCCATCGTCCCGGCCAAAAACGCCGCCGCCTTATAGAGCAGGTACTGCACCGCCATCGTCAAAAACGGCGTCAGGCAGATGGCCAGCACCGCCAGCATTCCGAACACACCCACTGCTCCTTTCAGCATTCCCGCCCCGGCCAGCACTGTCCCGGTCGCGTCGGAGATGATCGACCCCACCACCGGCACGGCGGCGGAGATGGCCGAGCGCGTCATGTGCAGCGTCAAGGCGTCCGCCGCGCTGCTCGCCGCTCCGGTCAGCGAGAGAAAGGCGGTGAAGAGCAGCATGATCCCCGTCAATGCCCACGTCACGACCTTTCGTATGCCCGCGCCGATTTTTCTCAGGCCGTGTCCCGGCAGCAGCGCGTCTGCCGCCGCCGCGGCGATACAGCCGTACAGCAGCGGCAGCAGCACCTTGCGGATGACGCTCAGGAGCAGGTTGGTGAAAAACACCGTGGCCACCTGCCGCGTCCCCGCCGAGACCATGCCGCCGCTCGCGGCCACCGCCGCCGAGAGCGTGGGCAGCAGTGCCTTGGCGAAGATATCCAGTTCTTCCAGCGTCTCCACGCCGAGACCCATCATCTGTCGAAAGTCCCCCGCCGCCGTCAGCGTGATGGCGAGTGCGCCGCACATCGGCACATAGCGCGGCACGAGCGACCCCTCCGCCGAGGCGAAAAAGCTCTCCGCCACGCTGCACAAAAGCACCACACCCAGCACTACCGCCGCGCCGGAGAGATGCTGCTCCAGCGTCTGCGCCACATATGACCGCCCCGCCGTCCACAGGCGGCGCAGTCCCTGCCAAAGCGAGATCTCAGGCGCGTCGCCCACCTCTTCTATCAGCGCCGACGCCTCCGACGGAACGGCCTCCGTCACCTCCGACGGGATAAGCGTCTGCGCCGCCGCCGTATCCACGCAGAATGCCGCCAGCAGCGCAAGAAAAATGCACCTCCACCTCATAAAAGCGACCTCAACAGCTCCCAAGAAGCTTCAAAAAGCGGCAGCGACACCCACACCGCCGCCACCGCGCCCGCCGTTTCCAGCACGGAGGCCATCGCGCCCTCGCCCGCGTCGCGGCACAGCTCCGCACCCGTTCGGCAGACGAGGGCAATCCCCAGCGTCTTAAAAAGCGGCACAAATAGCTGCACGGGTATCTCGCCCCACGCGGCGGCCTCCTGCCAAAATGCCCGCACCGCCTCCAATGGCTCAAAGAGGAGTGCCGCCCCCGCAAGGCACACCGCCAGCGTCAGCAGCAGCGACAGTCCCGGCACGGTACGCCGAAGCAGCGACGTCAGCACCGCGCCGATCAGGCAGACCGCCGCCAATCGCACCACCGCCTCCATCGTTACAGCGCAAAGAGCGTCTTCACGAGGTCAAAGAGGTCGCTGATCTGCTGCACCAGCATCATCAGCACCACGATCAGCCCCGCCAGTGTCGTCATCATCGCCTGTTCCTCCCGCCCGCTGCGCACCAGCAGCAGGTTCAGCACCGCCACCAAGATACCGATGGCCGCGATTTTGAAGATAAGATCCACATCCATGTCTGTCCCTCACAGCAGTAAAATGATCAACACGCCCGCCGCCGACAGTCCCGCCGCGCCGCTCACACGGGCGCGCTGCCTGTCCTCCGTCTCACGGCGGCGGCAAAGGGCGGTCAGCTCCTCCTGCGCGCAGCGCAGTACAAGCACCAAATGCGCCTCGTCGCCCGAAAGCGCCACGCGGCGCATGATCGCGCCGCCCTCGCCCCGCAATTTAGAAAATACGTTTTCCCACGCACTATGTAAAGGTAAATCGCTTTGCACCATTTCTACCAGCTTTTCAAAATATATCCCGCACGCGGGACGTGCCGCCAGCGTCTCAAAGATCCTCGGCAGCGGCAGCTTCTCCCAGCGAATCGCCGTCTCCATGTACCCCAGCGCACCCGTCAGCGACCACAGCGTTTCCCGCTCACGTCGCTCACGCCGCCGCTGCGCAAACAGCACATACACCGTCGCGCCGAGGATGAACGCGCCGCCTATAAGCCGCACCGTCACAGCGTTTGCACCTCGTACCGCCGCCCTCCCGCCTCCACGCGGATGGTCACAAGATGCGAGAAGACCCGCGCTGCCTCCAACGCCTGAAACAGCGGCTTACGCCGCAGCTCCGCGCCGTCGAGCGCGTGAATGCTCGCCAGCAGCCTTACACCGCAGTTGGCCGCCGCACACATCGCCAAAATATCCTCCTGCGCCGTGATCTCGTCCACCACGATGACCTGCGGATTGGCCGAGCGCAGCAGCATGGGCAGCCCCAACGCTTTCGGGCAGCCGTCCAGCACATCGGTGTGAAAGCCCACATTGAGCTGCGGCACGCCGCGGTACATCCCCGCCAGCTCGCCCCGCTCGTCCACCACGCCGATTCGCAGCGGCATTCTCTCCCCGTTTCCGTTGGAGAGCGCGGCTGTCATCGCTCGCAAAAGCGTCGTTTTTCCCGCACCGGGCGGCGCTGCAATTAAAACACTCCGTAAAGGCTCTATACTTGCCAGTATCATCTCTACCTCATCTCGCAGTCCTTCGACCTCCCGTGAGATGCGCACCGCGGCCGAAGAAATATCCCGCAGACCTCTCCCCACGCCCTCCTGCGCCACCACCGTGCCGCACAGTCCCACGCGAAAGCCGCCGCGCCCCACGAGGTAGCCCTTGCCCATCGTCTCGGCGGCGGCGTAGCGCGAATACCCCGTCACCGTGTCGCAAAGCTGCTCCAAATCCGCCTGTGTCACGCTCTGGCGCGGCAGCTCGTCGTCGGCGAACACCTCACCCTCTGCCGTTACAAGCGTCATCGGCCTTCCGACCCGCAGCCGGAACTCCTCCGCCTCTGCCTTGCGCCAGTCCGGCACACGGTGCGCCGCCTGCCGCCAACGCGATGGCAGCAACTCCGAGGCCATCTCGTACCGCCCGATGGCATACCCCAGCTCCATCTCCGACGCCTCCCTCCTTCCACATCGTATGAAAGCTCGTCCCCGCTTAGAACTCCGCATAATAAATATCCCACGCTCTCCGGCAAAGCAGCGCAAAAAAGCCGCCCGCGGGCGGCTTTTTGCTGCTTTTTCGTTTTCCGGCTGTGTTTACTGCAGCAGATACGTCTGCTGCACCGTCTCGCCTCGGTCGGTGGCCGGGTTGTAGACCTTGCCCTCCAGCGAGACGGAGGTCACGGTGTCCACGTCCACCAGACGGTTGAAGGCGTAGCTGTAATAGGTTCCCGCAGCGGGGTCGGAGCCCAGCACTGTCCTGTAATACTCGGCATTGTCGTCGTCGCGTCCGGTGATAAGCCCCACCATCCAGTTCAGCAGGTTGTTCCTGCTGCTCTTCACGGCGTAGTCCGTCCCGTCCTGATACTGGATATACAACTCATCGGTGCTTATCTCCTCGTCGCCGTACAGGGTATCGACCATCGTCATGCCCAGCGCCGAGAGGTACAGCTTCTGGCCGTTCTCGGCTGTCAGGGTCTTCACGGGCAGGTGGCTCTGCGGCTGGATGGCGACGGAGTAGGGCCGGTACGCGCTGTCGCGCACGGTGAAGTAGAAGCTCATGCCATTTTCATAGCCCTTGCCGCTGATGAAGTAGTCGATGACCTGCAGGCAGGTGTCGGTACTGCTTTCCTTGTCCACAATGAGCTTATCGTCGGTGAATGTATAGCCGTGATCCTGCCCGTAGGGATCGGTGGGTGCGGAGCGGCCATAGTTCAGTTGGGCTTTGACGCTTCCGAGCCATGTGTCGGCACTGCTCAGACCGTCGGAGGACGGGAAGCCGTCGGGATTCTCCACGGAGAAGGTCAGGATGCCGTTGCCCATCTCATCCACCAAGAATGTGCCCATTTTATAGGTGCAGCCCTCCACGGTCAGCTCCGCGTTCAGCTTGCTGAGGTACTTGCCCACCAGCCGCTGGGTGGTGGCTACGTCGCCGGGGATGCGCTCCATATCGGCCACGGGGACATAGCCGCCCTTGCCGTTCTCCACAAAGTCCGGCGTGAAATCGTCGATATCGTCCGTGAAGGCGTGGTGGGTGGTGTCGTCCACCTTGTCGGCAGGGGATACATCCGCCCGGATAAGGGTCGCGATGCCGCCGGCCACGGCGATGGTCAGCGTCAGCGCGGCGGCAATGGCGACAACGGCACCTCTGCCCAGAATACGGCGCGTCTTTTTTTCGTTCTGCATGGTCTTTCTAACCTCCGTCAGTGTGTCCGGGGAGGCGTGCAGCGCGGAAAAGGTCTTCTCGAATAATTCTCTGTCATGCAT
>CAVGSO010000050.1:9907-10588 GCA_963631875.1 Firmicutes bacterium CAG:341
TTTCTCTGGCGCGGGAGAGCCGGGTGCGCACCGTTTCCTCCGGCACACCCAGCAGCTCCGCGATCTCCCTCTGGCGGTAGCCCTCATAGTAGTACAGCAGGATTGGCAGGCGATAACGCCTGTCCAGCGACATCACCGCGTCAAACAGCTCGCGGTACTGCGGTTCCTCGAACACGAGGCTGTTTTCATAGTCGGCAATGTCCTCCGCCCTGTGCCACGGGGCGCGGAGTATATTTTTGCAGCGGTTGACCGTGACGCGAATGAGCCAATTCTTCACATGGGCATCGCTTTCAAATGCCTTGTCCTGTCTGTACAGCTGTATCAACACATCTTGGGTCACATCGTCTGCATCGGCACGGCAGCGCAGGTAGCTGTACGCCACGCGGAAGACCGTGTCCATATACCGCTCCGCCAGCGGAGTGAACTGTTCGTCCGTCATAGGGATTCTCCTTTTGGGTGAGGTGAAAGGCCTTTCATATAGCATACACCTGCCGGAGGGGAAATGTTTCAAGTCAAAATAAAAAAGCGGAAAATTTCCGCTTCTTTATCCGCTCGCTTCTATCGTGCCGCCGCCCAGCACAATATCGCCGTCGTAGAGCACCACCGCCTGCCCTGCGGTGATAGCGCGCTGCGGCTGGTCGAACACCACGCGCAGGCCACCGTCGGAGAGAGGGTATGCCG
>CAVGSO010000051.1:0-10097 GCA_963631875.1 Firmicutes bacterium CAG:341
CTCGCACCAGCCGACGTTGGGCAGGCAGTTCTGACTGCGCTGGGAGCAGAGGGCGACCTTGAGGGACTCCAGCATATCGTTGGTGTAGGCGTCCGTCCCCATGCCCAGCAGAATGCCGCGCTTGCAGAGCTGCAAAACCGGGCAGATGCCGATGGCGTTGCCCATGTTGCTCTCCGGGTTGTTGACGACCATCGTGTTCGTCTCCTTGATGATCTCCATCTCGGCGGTGTTGACGTGGATGCAGTGGCCGAGGATGGTCTTCTCACCGAGGATACCGTGATCCTGCAGGCGCTGCACCGGGCGGCGGCCGTAGTTTTGGAGGGAGTCGTACACGTCGTTCATGCCCTCGGAGACGTGGATGTGGTAGCCCGTGCGGCCGTTGTTGGCCTCGACCATGCGGTCAAAGGTCTTATCCGAGATGGTGAAGAGCGCGTGGCCGCCGAACATGGCCGCGAGCATGGGGTTCTTCGCCTTTTCGCAGTAGGTGATGAAGTCGACGTTTTCTTGGATGGCTTGCAGGCACTTTTCCTCGCCGTCGCGGTCGCTGACCTCGTAGCACAGGCAGGAGCGCAGGCCGAGACGCTTGCTCTCGTCGGCGATGGTCTTGAGCGTGCCGGGGATCTCGCCGTAGCTGGCGTGGTGGTCGAAGATGGTGGTCACGCCCTGCTTGATGGAGTCGATGTAGAGTGCGGTCGCGCTGGCGCGTGTGCCGTCCATCATCAGATGGCGGTCGATCGCCCACCATGTACCGTCCAGCACCTCGTAGAAGTTGGTGGGGTTGTTGCCCGCGATGGAAAGGCCGCGTGCGAGCGCGGAGTAGATGTGCGTGTGGGCATTGATGAAGGCGGGCATGATGACGCCGCCCTTGGCGTCGATGCGCTCGGCGGCGGGGTATTTCGCGCGCAGGGCGGCCTCCTCGCCGACCTCCACGATCTTCGCGCCCTCGTAGGCGACCGCGCCATGCTCGTAGTAGCCCTTGCCCTCGCTGTCGCGGGTAATGAGCCGTCCGTTCGTTACCAGTGTCATAGTCGTTCCTCCTTTTTTTGTGAAACAAAAAGTGCTTCAGCCCCTCTTCGGGGTCTGAAACACTCAAGCGTGCGCCGAGTGATAGTTGCAGCCCGTGCGCGAAGCACTTCCTTACAGCTACCAATCTTAGGTTGTACCCTTATTTTACAGGAAAGCGCACAAAAAATCAACAGGTCAGCGCAAATTTTTTGCGCGGCGTGTCAGTGTCTGTGAAAACACGCGATAACGCGGCAGAGAAGGAAGGCCGCCAGGTTCACCAGCACCACCGTTGCGCCCACGGGCGTCCCCCAGAGGTATGACCCGGTCAGCCCCACGCAGAAGCAGACCACGCTCAGCCCTGCGGCGCAGAGGACGACGCCGCAAAAGCTCTGCAGCAGCCCCATTGCCGTCAGCGCAGGGAAGATGATGAGGCTGGAGATGAGCATTGCGCCCATGAGGCGCATACCCAGCACGATGGTCAGTGCCGTCAGCACCGAGAGGATGGTGTTGTAAAGCCCAACCTTCATCCCGGTGGCGCGGGAGAAGCTCTCGTCAAAGGTGATGGCGAAGAGGCGGTGGTAGAACAGCACGTACAGCACCAGCACCGCGCAGCAGAGGCCGACCGAGAGGGCGACGTCCGCCCGGTCGAGCGCGAGGATGGAGCCGAACATGAAGCTGTCCACGTCGGTGGTCATGCCCGTCGTCAGACTCGTCACCACCACGCCGACGGCCAGGGCCGACGCGCTGACGACCGCAATGGCCGCGTCCGCGCCGAGGCGGCTTTTTTCTGTCATGCGCAGAAGGCCGAGGGCTGCTATGATGACCACGGGGATGGACACCGGGAGCGGCGCCCATCCGCAGGCAAGGGCGATGCTCAGCGCGCCGAACGAGACGTGGCTCAAGCCGTCGCCGATCATGGCGTAGCGCTTCAACACGAGCGGCACGCCCAGCAGCGCGGCGCACAGTGCCACCAAAATGCCGACCACGAACGCCCGCAGGATGAAGGGATAGGTGAACATCTCAAGCAGCAATCTCATTTCCCCTCACCTCCGAACCGCTTGCCCCACGGGGAGGCGAGATATTCCGCCGCCGTGCCGTAGAACCACGTTTCATGCCCGGCGTGGAGGATGGCGGTGGCGTAGCGCAGGGCGTTTTGCATATCGTGCGTGACCGTCACGATGGCGATCCCCTCCTGCTTGTTCAGATATTCCAACGTGTGATACAGCTCCTGCGCCGCCGCCGGGTCAAGCCCGGTCACAGGCTCGTCCAAAATCAGCAGCTCGCCCGCGGCGCACAGCGCCCGCGCCAGCAGCACCCGCTGCTGCTGGCCGCCGGACAGCTCGCGGTAGCAGCGGTCCTTCAGCTCCAAAACGCCGAGCTTGCCCATGTTCATCAGGGCGCGGGATTTCTCCTGCGGCGTGTAGAAAAAGTGTAATCCCTTGCCGCTGAGAAAGCCGCCGCGCACGACCTCCGTCACCGTGGCGGGGAAGTCCTTCTGCGCGCGCGTCTGCTGCGGCAGGTAGCCGATGCTCCCGCCCCGCAGGGACGGCGCGTGGGCGATCTCGCCGTGCAGCGGCTTCAAAAGTCCCAGCAGCCCCTTGAGCAGCGTGGACTTGCCCGAGCCGTTTTCGCCCACGATACACAGGTAGTCCCCGGCGCAGACCTGAAACGACAGGTGTTCCCACACAGGCTTTCCCTCGTAGCCGAGGCTCACGTCGCGGCAGTCCAGCAATACGTTTTTCGTTGTGTTTTCCATCAGGATAAGCCCTCCCGCAGCGCGTCCGTGTTGGCCGTCATCAAGCCGAGATATGTCGCGCCGCCGTCCAGCTCTGCCCGGCTCACCGTCTGGCAGGAGTGGAACGTCCGCACCGCCGCCCCGGTCGTCTCCGCCACCGCATCGGCGATCTTCTGACTGCTCAGCTCTATGGTATAGACCACGGGGATGTTTTCCTCCCGCACGAGGTCGATGAGGTATTTCATCGTGGCCAGCGAGGGTTCGGTGTCCCCGGCGCAGCCGTGGAACGCCGCGCGGTAGTCGAGGCCGTACTCCTTGCAGAAGTAGAGCAGCGGGAAGCGGTCGCCGAAGACGAGCAGATTTCGTTTTCCGCCCGCCACGATGTCGCGGAACGTGTTGTCGAGCGCCTCCAATTCCTGCAAATAGGCCTCCAGCCGCGCGCGGTAGCTGTCCTCGTGGGCAGGGTCGGCCTGACAGAGCGTGTTGCAGAGGGCGCGGCAGAGCGCCATCGCCTTGACCGGGGACGTCCAGATATGCTCGTCGTACTCAATGTCTTCCTCGTGGCCGTCCGATAGCGTGTCGTGGTCGTGATCGTGCTCGTCTGCACCCTGCATCCCCTCACTGAACTCCTCGGCGTACACGTCCACCTCGTCCATCATCTTCAATCGGTAGGGAATGGCCTCGCCCGCCGCGTCCAGAATGTCCTCGACCCACGTCTCGCTCTCGCCGCCGTTGTAGACGAACACGTCCGCGCAGCTCATGGTGATGACGTCCGCCGGGGTCGGCTCGAAGCTGTGTGTCTCCCTCCCGGCGGGGACGAGCAGCGTGACGTCGATGTCCTCGCCGCCAAGCTGGCGGGCAAAGTCGTAATAGGGGAACAGGGTGCAGACGACTTGCAGCTTGCCGTCATCCGCTGTTTTCGGCACTGCGACGCACCCCGCCAGCGTCACCGCCAGCAAGGCCGCCAGCACCGCCGCCCAAAACCGCCGCATACATTCCCCCTCCTTTCGTTGGCTGCTCGTTGGATTCATCGAACCCTATTCGTGCGGGGCGTCGAGGACGCCCCGCACGCGCCGCAGGAACGACAGCCTGTCAAAAAAGTCTCACAGAGCTTGCCGCCCGCAGGCGGCAAAGGAGTAAAATCATTTTCTCTCGCGACCTGTGCGTGAGAGAAAATACTTCTCAGGCTGCCAGTGTGGAATTTGTCCGTCTCAAGCGGACAAATGATGCGCGCAGCAGCCTGCGAACCTTTTTGCCGAAAAAACGGAGGTTTTTTCGGCAGTCTCAGTATAGCATAACGCAAGGCGTTATGCTATACCTAAATTCTCGTCGTTTATGTACCTCACGTCGGCAGCTCGCCGGGTGCGACGAGGATGATCTTATCGGCGCGGTCGTAGTCGCTGTACGCCTCCTCGGTGCTGCGCAGGAGCTTGCCGCTGCCGTCGTACACGTTGCGGTAGGTCCGCACGGCGTAGCCGTTATGGCCGGACTGCGCCACCTCGCTTTGGCCGGGCGCAATGCGCTCATCCTCCTGATAGACAACCTCGTAGGCCGAGTAGGAGAGGAATTTGTTCGTCATCTCCACGTAGTTGTCGTTGACCTTTGTCCCCAAGAGCGTCACGGTCAGCTCGTTCGTGTCGTCGTTGTAGCTCGTGACGATTTTGATGGGGTAGTCCGTGTCGTTGCGGAACGCGAAGTCCGGCCCGCCCCAGCTCACCGTGGCGTCACAGCCCGTGACGGGCATATAGCCGGGGTCGAACATGTGGGCGTAGCGCAGCACGACCTTCAGATCACCCAGCAGCACAGCGTAATAGAGCGTAGACGAGAGCTGGCAGATACCGCCGCCGATGGACGTGACGGTCTTGCCTCCGGCATACGCTCCGGCGGGCTGGAAGCCCCGCGCCTCCGTCCGCTGCCCCACGGCGGCGTTGTACCAGAATTCCTCGCCGGGGTTGTAGATATTGCCGTTGATGGCCTTGGCCGCGAGCTTGATGTTCTGATGGCGGCCCCACGGCCCGGCGCACGCGGTGGTACACGTTCCCAGCACGTCGCGGAACATGGCCGTCTCCAGCGTCTCCGTCGTGACGGCGGGGAACTTCACCTCCGCCTCGGCCAAGATCTCCGCGCCCGGCGCGGCCGCGTCGAGCTGCGACTGCACGGCCGCCACGTCGAACGTCACGCCTACGTGGGACTGGGTCGGCTTGCCCGTGGACTTGTCGCACACGGCGCTGACGGCCTTGCCCTCCAGCTCGTCGTGGATGGTCTGAATATCCAGCGTTTTGGCCGTGTGCTGCGTGAAGACGCATTCCACCTGCCGCGCCGCCACGGAGAGGTCGCGGCCTTCAAACCGCTGCCGCAGCGCGTTGGCCAGCGCGTCGGCGTCCAGCTTCTCGCCGTCCTTCGGCTTGGTGAGATACAGCCCCTCGCCGTCGGCGAGGCGGTAGCTGCCGTCCACGAGCGTGCAGCCCACGGTGTCGGAGAGCGTCGCACACGTGGCGGTGAGCTTCGTCTCGTCCACATCGAGCTGCGGCGTCACGTCCGTGGGGCGCAGGCAGCTCATCAGCAGCCTCCAGCCGCTTTGCACCACGGATAGCGGGTCGTCGGCGGCATGGTCGCACCCGGCGGCCTGACTGACATCACTCGGCTTCACCGTCACGCCGAGGTCACTGACGGGCAGCGTGTGCAGCGCTTCGCCGTCCCGCATCAGCGTGACGGTCAGCGCCGAGAGCAGGGTATTGCCCTGCGCTTGCCAGCGCTGTTCCGTCTCCTGTGCGCTCAGGCCGGACACGTCCAGCCCAAGCACCGAGGTGCGCGGCAGCGCGGCGTGGCCGTAGACCGTCTGCGCGACGGCGCAGAGCGCACCGTAGCCCAGCACCAGCACGGCCAAGACGATACCGACGGCCAGCGCCGTGCGATTTTTGCCGCGCGGCGGTCTTTCCGTTTTTTCCGGCGGGGCAATACGCCGTCCACCCGACTTTTTCACCACAGAGGACACCGTATTTTCTTCGCTCATCATGTCCCCTCCCTTTCCGTTTTGCCGGGGAAACCCGGCTTTCTCCGTGTATTATAGCGCAGAAACGGGAGAAATGGGTTACAAATTCGTTACGAGAGGGCGGGGCTTTTTCGTGTGCCGTCTTGCCAAGAGACGCGCGAGCGGGTATAATACGGTAGACACTTTCAGGAAAGAGAGCGTACGCGTATGCTGAAGCACTGTATCATCGTCTTCTTCGTCTCCATGCTCCCGCTCATCGAGCTGCGGGGCGCGATCCCCTACGGCGTGGTCTTCGGACTGCCGCTGTGGCTGACGTATGTCATCGCCATCATCGGGAATATGCTCCCCGTCCCGATCATCTACTTCTTCGCCCGCCGCGTGCTGGAATGGGGAAAGGACAAGCCCGTCATCGGGAAATTCTTCACGTTCTGTCTCGTCAAGGGCGAACACGCGGGGGAGAAGCTCCGCGCCAAGGCCGGACGCGGCCTCTTTTGGGCGCTGCTGCTGTTCGTGGGCATTCCGCTGCCCGGCACGGGCGCGTGGACGGGGACGCTGGCCGCGAGTTTGCTGCACTTCGACTTCAAAAAGAGCGTGCTGGCGTGCATGGGCGGCGTGGTGCTGGCGGGGATCATCATGGCCGTGCTGAGTCTGGCCGGCGTGAGCGTCTTCGGCACGGTCTCGGCGTGAGACGGGCATTGCCGTATTTTCGGTGAATATTTGTGCGGGGCGTCGAGGACGCCGCCCCCTATGACGGTTCACTGAGAACGCGGGGCGTCAGACACTACCCCGGCAAGACACCCCGGCCTCAGCTATTATCCCGCCGGAGCGGGCAGCGGCAGAGCAGCCGCTTGAGCTTCTTTTTATCCAGCGGGATGAGCGGGTAGAGGTAGCTCCGGCCGACCAGCGGCTTGGCGGTGGCGATAAGCAGCAGCATGAGCGCCACCCCGGCAAGAAACCCCCAGAGGTCGAAAAGCCAGACCAACACCAGCAGCATCATGCGGCAGAGCTTCGTGGCGTAGCCCATCTCGTAGCTGTGCTGGGCGTAGTTGGCCACGGCCACGAACGCCATATACACCAGCACCTCCGGCACGAGCCAGCGCGACTGCACGGCGAAATCGCCCAAAATCAGCGCGCCCAGCATACTGAACGAGTTGCTCAGCACGTTCGGCGTGTTCAGCGAGGCCAGCTTCAGCACGTCGATGATCAGCTCAAGGAGTAGCAACTGCACGATGAGCGGGACGTGGCACTCGCCCTGCACAAGCAGGAAGCGCAGGTTTTCGTGGAGCGTGTCGGGGTGCTTGACGAGCAGATACCACAGCGGCGTGATGAAGACCGTCAGCACCAGCACCGCCGTGCGCACGACCTGCAAATACGTCCCGATGAGCGGCGGGAAGTAGTAGTCGTTGATCTCCTCGTTAAACCGCAGCAGCGTCGTCGGCAGGAGCAGCACGGACGGGGAGTTGTCCACCATCACCACCACGTCGCCCTCCATGATACAGGCGGTGGCCACGTCGGGACGCTCGGTGTAGCGCACCTTCGGGAACGGGTTGTACCACTGGCGCGGTGCGATGGCCTCGGCGACGGACTCCTGACTCATGGCGATGCTGCCTACGTCCACGGCGGCCAGCTTCCGCCGCAGCTCGTCGAGCAGCGCAGGGTCGGCTTCGCCGGCCATATAGCACAGCACGACATCCGTCCCCGACCGCTCATGCAGCCGCACCTTTTCCAGCCGTAAATCGCTCGAGCGGACGCGGCGGCGCAGCAGCGCGGCGTTCTGCATGAGATTTTCCACGAAGCCGTCATGACTGCCGCGCAGGACGCGGCTCGTGTCCGGCTCTTCGATGGCGCGGGTCGGAAAGTGCTTGACGTCCATGAGAATGCCGCCCGCCCAGCCGTCCACGACGAGCAGCGTCTTCCCGGCGAAGACCGCCATGACCGCCTGCGAGCGGTCATACGCCACCACGGCGTCCCCGGCGGAGACGCAGCGGGCGCAGAAATCCTCCGCGTCCGCGACCAGTGCCAGCGAGGGGAGCGCCTGCCACGCGGCGATGACCCGCTCTAAAATCTCCTCCTGCGCGTAGCCGTTCACGACCCAGAGGCGGGCGCGGCGACCCGCGATCACGAGGGCGCGCGCCGTCATGTCAAAGCATTTGTCCACGCCCAACGCCTCATCCAGCGCGGCGGCGCGGGTCTGAAAATCCTCCTGTGCCACGGTCATACCTCCCCATATCTTAGGCAATCATGCCCCTCGTGCCGTCGGTCGGGTCGATGAAGAGCGGCAGAGGCGGCGGCACGAGCGTCCACAAAACGAAAAGCACCGCCATGCCGAGCTGCACTGCCATACCCGCCGCCTGCCACACCGGAGCGGTCAGTGCGCCGCGTCTGCGCAGTGCGCGGCTCACCCAGTAGGCCAGCAGCACGGCGGCCTGAAAGAGCAGCACGTTCACCACGTCCACGCTCGCACCGATGATCCCGGTGTAGGTGTAGAACGCCATCGGGATGAACGCAAGCCCCGCCAGCAGCCCCGCCGCCCTCGGCGCGGCGCAGGCCATGCTGCGCTGGGCGATACACGTCACCGTCGTCCACAAGAGCCACGGCACGGCCAGCAGCTTCATATGCTCCCACGTGGACTCGTTCACCGCCGAGAGATAGGCCGCCCAGCCCGCCCGATTTGTCCAGTCGTAGAGGAAATGCAGCCCGTTGCCCAGCAGCAGCGTGACGAGCATCCCCGCCGTCTCCATCGTACTCCGGCTCTGTTCGCGCTTTATGGCACTCCGGCTCTGTTCGCGCTTCATGGTCATTCCTCCCTCGCGTTGTGGTTATATCTGAGTATACGCACCCCGCGCGGAGGTTATACAGGGAAGATGAAAAGCCCGGCGAGACCGGGCTTTTCATCTTCTATTTTCTCTTGCACAGCCAAAACGCGCCGATCGCTGCCAGCGCGAGCAAGGGAAGCCAGCGTGTTTCAGGCGCTTTGGGCGTTTCGGGTGCGTCAGCGACCTGCGGCACGGCCTCCCACGCGGCGTAGAGTGTGAGGTTGGTCGTGACGGCGGAGGTAAAATCCCACGGCTGCGTCAGGGCTTGGTCGGCGTACCAGCCAAGCAGACGAAATCCCGCGCGTTCCGGGTCATTCGGGCGTGTTATCGGCTGGCCGCGAAGCACCGTCTGACTCGAGACGGCACTGCCGCCGTTCGTCTCGAACCGCACCGTGCATTGGTCGCTGACGACTACCGTCACATCGGTCGCGGCCGCCGCGTACCGCCCCTCGCCATCTTGGTGCGACACCAGATAATTCTGCTGCCGCAGGGCGGACGCGCCGCTCTCACCCAGCACGCGGAGCTGGAGCATCGCCACGATCGTGTCCGCAGTCCAGCGTTCGCCGCCATGAAATGAAACGAACGAAAAAGCGCAAACACGATCGCCGTTTACGGCCTCAAAATCCGTCATCCGCACACCGTCAGCGCACAGCGTACTCGCCTCCACGGGCTGAAAAAAGGCGGGGTCGTAGACGACCTCGTCCTGCATGGCGTACATGGTATAGTCACCGCTGTCATCGGTGCGGAGCAGCCGCAGCGTCAGCGTGACGATGTCGCCGGGGTCTGCCTGCGTTTCCGAAATTCCGTCCACGGTCATCGCGAATTGAAAGCGCGGTGTTTCGTCTGCCCGCGCAATACTCGGGATCAAAAGTGCGAAAAACAGCAAGCACCACGCGGCTTTACGGGACAAGGCGGAAGATATCATACACACAGGAAATACCTCCGTAGTAATGAAATTTTAGACACGTCATTCACGACGATACGAGTATTATAACATAGTTTGTTTGGAATTTCCAGCAAAATTTGAAGGGAATTTTGAATTTTGAGAAATATATCGACGAGAAATTTCCGAAATCCTGCCCCTGCGACATATAACCTGCAAGCCGAGCGCAAAACGGTGTTGCATATTGCGCGATAATGTGGTATGATACGAGGGCGCGGTGTGAGTGTGTTGCTTTGGCGTGCTGCGCGAGTGTATACGGAGAGGTATCGAAGTGGTCATAACGGGGCTGACTCGAAATCGTGGTCGCTACTCGGTAGCTCCCTGACCGGAATCCCTTGATTTTATGGGGTTTTTCGGGTATTCTTAACTTAATATTTTTGCTTGTTCTCCCCATCAGTTCTCCCCGTTTTCTGAGGTGCTGATGTTGAGATAAATACGGAGACGTATCGAAGTGGTCATAACGGGACTGACTCGAAATCAGTTGATCCGCAAGGGTCCGTGGGTTCGAATCCCACCGTCTCCGCCAGAAATCACGCCAGTAGTCGGTTTTTCCGGCTGCTGGCTTTTCTTTTTCAGTTCGCTGCAAAGCCCAAACCATTGAGCATT
>CAVGSO010000052.1:0-9908 GCA_963631875.1 Firmicutes bacterium CAG:341
AGCTTGCCCTCTTTCTTCTCCACGGTAACGCCCGGCCAGTTTCCCACGAACTGGTTCGAGCCGGTCAGCGCGTTGAACAGGGTGGTCTTGCCGCAGTTGGGGTTGCCTGCCAGCGCGATCTTGATCTGCTTTTCCATAATATCTCTTCTCCTTTCGGTTAATCTTGTCTAACTATCATAGATGAAAAATGACTTCGGTCATTCGACCTCGATCATTTCGGTGTCTGCCCGGCGCAGGCTCAGCTCGTAGCCGCGCACCGTGACCTCCATCGGGTCGCCCAGCGGCGCGACCTTGCGGACGTACACCTCCACGCCCTTGGTAATGCCCATGTCCATGATACGGCGCTTCACAGGGCCTTCCCCGTGCAGCTTGACGACCTTGACGGTATCGCCGATCTTGGCTTCACGCAGTGTTTTCATGTCTTATCTCTCCTTCTATGTCGTATTTTTTGATTACACCATAATCCGACGCGCCATCTCTTCGCTGATGGCCACGCGGGATTCCTTGACCTTGACGATGATATTGCCGCCCAGTGCGGACACCACCGTGGCCGTGCCTCCGGCGACAAAGCCCATGTCCTCCAAGTGCTTGCGCACCTCCGGCGAACCGCCCACCTTGCGGATGAGCTGCTCCGTACCGATGTCAGCCAACGTCAACGGCATCATATGTATCCTCCTTCCGGCGGTTAGTGTGCGCTAACCGCTCGCGCGAAAAAAGTGGTTTGCAGGCGAAACACAACGAAACAGCGGTTAGCCTTGCTTAACCAATGTGCAGTTTAGCCGCTTTAACCCATTTTGTCAATAGGGAATGTAAAAAATTTTTTCGGGGCTTGCAAATTTGGTTAAAGTATGCTAACCTATATATGACCCTACGATGAAAGTTGGTGATTATTCATGCAGATATTGAGAGCCTCCGAAGACTATTTGGAGACAATGCTGATGATGCAGCAGCAGCACGGGTATATCCGCTCGATCGACGTGGCGGAGCATCTGGGCGTGACGAAGCCGAGCGTGACCTACGCCACGAAGCGGCTGCGGGAAAACGGCTATATCACGATGGATAAGGACGGGCTGATCACGCTGACGGACAGCGGCATGGCGATTGCCACGAATATGCTCGACCGCCATCATACGCTGACGCGGTTTTTGATGGAGCTGGGCATTGACGCGGAGACGGCGGAGGCGGATGCCTGCAAGATAGAACATGACATCAGCGAGAAGACGTTCGAGGCCATCTGCACCCACGCGAAGAATCATTTATAACCGCATATACGCAAAAAAGAACCGCTGGAAGGCGGTTCTTTTCGTGCATTGATCATTGATCAGGTCTGTGGGATGAGGAGGGTTTTACCGACCTTGACACAGTCAGGATTTACAATGTTGTTGAGCTTAAGGAGGATATCGACCGTGGTATCGAAGCGGAGCGCTATGCTGGAAAGGGTGTCATCCCCAACGACGGTATACTGGAAGTAGGGACCGTAGCTTACGCCGCCGGAAACGCCGCTGAGCTCTGCATCGTCGAGCTTCTTTCCGTTCTCAAGCATGACACTTTCTCCTTTTCATTACAGAATTGTGTTACAATGTCATTCTATCATCTGCCCGCATGAAAGACAAGAGGGAATTGCAAAAACGGCAGCCTGAGTTGAACACAAAAAGCAGGCGCACCGAGCGGTGTGCCTGCTTTTTGCTTGTTTTATCCCACTATCCCTTGAGCGGCAGGGTGACGGTGACGCTTGTCCCCTCCCCCTCCCTGCTCGTGAGCGAGACCGTGCCGTGGTGGTAGGCGACGGCGTGCTTGACGATGGACAGCCCCAGCCCCGTGCCGCCGGAGGCCTTGGAGTGGCTCTTGTCCACGCGGTAGAAGCGTTCAAAGACGCGGCTCTGCTGGTCGGCCGGAATGCCGATGCCCGTGTCGGAGACGGTGACGACAGCACTTTCCTCCCCGGCGGTCACATTGACCGCGACACTGCCGCCGGGGACGTTGTACTTGATGGCGTTTTCGCACAGATTTGTGAACACCTCGCTGAGCAGACGGCGGACGCCGGGGACGGTGACCTCCTCTCCCGTGACGGAGAGCGTCACCTGCCGCTCGGCGGCGGCACCTTCCAGCCCCGCCGCCGTCTCACGGCACAGGGCGAGCAGCTCCACAGGCTCGGAGGGCATAACGTCACCCTCGTCGAGCCGCGAAAGGCCGATGATGTCATTGACGAGCGCCACGAGGCGCTGCGCCTCGGAGCGGATATGGCCGATGAAGCGGGGCATATCGTCGGGCTGCACCATGCCGTTTTCCAGCAGCTCAGCGCTGCCGATGATGCCTTGCAGGGGCGTTTTCAGCTCGTGGGAGACGTTGGCGGTGAACTCACGGCGATTGCGCTCGGCAAACGCCTGCTCCGTCACGTCGAAGGCCAGCAGCACCGCGCCCGCACTCTCGCCGTCGATGACGATGGCGGTGACGTCGAACTGGTACTCGTGGCCGTCGCGCTCAAGGCGCGTCTGACTGCGTCCCTCACCGGCCGCTTCATGCAGGGCGCGGCTGGCGGAGGGGTCGCGCTCGATGGCGAGGAAATCCTTGCCGATACAGTCGCGGTCGGTGTTGAAAATGCGGCAGGCGGCGGGGTTGATGCTCAAGACCGTGCCGACATCGTCCAGCAGCACCAGTCCCTCGCTCATGTTGGCGGTGATCTGCTGAAATTCCTCCGCCTGACGGCGCAGGTCGCGCAGCTGCTCGTCGATCTGACGGCGTTGATGCTCCAGCCGCCGCAGCAGCGGCGACAGCTCCTCGTAGGCATCGTTGTCGAGCGGATGCTCCAAATCAAGGCGGTTGAGCGGCTCGACGATGCGCCGCGAGACACGCCGCGCCAAAATGCCGGAGAGGATGAGCGCGACGGCCAGCACCAGCAGCACCGGCTGGAGCATGGACAGCAGCAGCACACCCCACGTCACGCGGGTGGCGGACAGGCGCAGTACCGTGCCGTCGTTGAGGCGCCGGGCGTAGTAGAGCGTTTTTTCAAGGAGCGTGGCACTGTATCGACTGCTCTCGCCCACCCCGGTCGCCAGTGCCTGCTGCACCTCCTGCCGCTCGGCGTGGTTCTCCATCGTGGTCGCGTCGGCCTTGGTGTCGTACAGCACCGTGCCGTCCGCCTTGAGCCACGTAATGCGGTAGCTGTCGGAGGACAGCTTTTCGAGGTAGTCCTCGCCCTGCCCCTCCACCGCCGCGGCGGCGATGGACAGCTCATCACGCAGTTGGCTCTCCTGCAAACGGACGTAGTAATCGTACAGGCAGCCCATGACCACCGCCAGCGAGGCCACGAGGACGGCCAGCCCCACGGCCAGCGTGGAGCGGAAAATTCGTTTTGTCATACGGTATCCTCCCATCGGTAGCCCACGTTGCGGACGGTCTGGATATGGCCGCTCTCCTCGCCCAGCTTTTGGCGGAGGGTACGGATATGCATATCGACCGTGCGGCTCTCGCCGCAGAAGTCCGTCCCCCATACCTGCTCCATGAGGCGGTCGCGGGTGAAGGCGGTACGCGGGTGCGTGAGGAAGAGCCGCAGCAGCTCATACTCCTTATAGGTCAGCTCCACGCGCTGACCGTTGACCGTGACGGTATGCTCCTGCTCGTTGAGCGCCAGGCCGCCGCACGTAATGAGCTGCTTTTCCTCCGGCTCCTTGCAGCGGCGCAGCACCGCCCGCACACGGGAGGCCAGCTCCATCACACTGAACGGCTTGACGAGGTAGTCATCCGCGCCGCTGTCGAGGCCGGAGATGCGGTCGTACTCCGCGCCCTTGGCGGTTGCCAAAATGACCGGGATGGCGGATAGCGACGGCGTGGCGCGCATACGGCGCAGCAGCTCCGTACCGTCCGCGCCGGGGAGCATGACATCCAGCACGACCAGCTCCGGCCGCTGCTGCTCCAGTGCCGCCCAAAAGCTGTCGCCGTCCGGAAAGCCCTGCGCCTCGAAGCCTGCGGCGCGAAGCGCGTAGACCTCAATGTCGCGGATGCTGGCATCGTCCTCAACACACCATATCATCTTCATTCCTCCTTGTGGATGCCGGTAATGGAAAACTCCACCCACTCGGCGATATTGGTCGCATGGTCGCCGATACGCTCAAAATACTTGGCGACCATGAGGATATCCAACGCGCCCTCGCCGTCGCTGTCGCCCTTGGCGATGGCGGAGATGAGGGAGCGCTTTACCCGGTCAAAATAATCGTCCACCGTGTCGTCGGCGGCCATCACCTTTTCGGCCAGTACCACGTCCTGACGGACGTAGGCGGTGACACTGTCGTTGACCATGGCGATCGTCTCCCGCGCCATCGAGCGCAGCAGCTCCCCACCGGGGAACGCTGCGGGCAGGTGCGGGATCAGCTCGGAAATGTCGTCCGCCTGATCGCCGATACGCTCCATGTCGGTGATCATCTTCATCGCGGCGGATATTTGCCGCAAATCGCCCGCCACGGGCTGCTGGTGCAGCAGGAGACGCAGGCACATGGTTTCAATATCCCGCTCCTTGCGGTCGATATCCCGCTCCACAGCCGACACCTGCCCGGCCAAGACGGTATCGCCGTCCGTGAGTGCCTGCGCGGCCATGGCGATGGCCTGCTCGCACAGTGCGCCCATCTCGATCAGCTCCCGATGGAGCTGGGCAAGCTGCTTATCAAACTGACTGCGCATCATCCAAACCTCCCTGTGATATAGTCCTCGGTTCGCTTCTCGTGCGGTGCGGAGAACATCGTCTCCGTGTCGCCGTATTCCACCAGCTCGCCGAGGAGGAAAAAGGCCGTATCGTCGGAGATCCGCAGTGCCTGCTGCATATTGTGGGTGACGATAATGATAGTGTACCTCTTTTTCAGCTCCGTTGCAAGCTCTTCTATCTTCGAAGTGGAAATCGGGTCGAGGGCGGAGGTCGGCTCGTCCATGAGCAGCACCTGCGGCTCCACCGCCAGCGCACGGGCGATACACAGCCGCTGCTGCTGGCCGCCGGAGAGGCCGAGCGCGCTCTTTTGCAGGCGATCCTTGACCTCATCCCAAATGGCGGCGGCGCGCAGGGCGCTTTCCACCAGCTCGTCGAGCTTCGCCTTGCTGCGCACACCGTGGGTACGCGGGCCGTAGGCCACGTTGTCGTAGACGCTCATGGGGAACGGGTTCGGCTTTTGGAAGACCATGCCCACCTCGCGCCTGAGCTCACTTACGTCCACGGAGGGTGCGAAGATGTCCTGCCCGTTATAGCGCACCTGCCCGGTGATCTTCACATTGGGAACGAGGTCGTTCATGCGGTTGAGCGTCTTCAAGAAAGTGGACTTGCCGCATCCGGACGGGCCGATGAGTGCGGTGATGGAGTTCGGATTTACGTCCATATTCACATGGTGCAGCGCCTGCGCGGCACCATACCACAAATTCAGATCCTTGACGGAGATGACGGGTGTCATGCCTCTCGCCTCCTTTTGAAATAGCGGGCGGTCAGCGTGGCCGCCAGATTGATGAGCAGCGCCAGCACCATGAGGATGGCGGCGATGGCGAACGCCACGTCGAACTCGCCCTGCTCCTTGGCGTAGACGTACAGTGCCACGGAGAGCGTTGCCCCGGCGTTTTGCAGCGTCTCGCCCAGCGAGCCGTAGAGCGCGTGGGCGAAGCCCGCCGTGTAGAGCAGCGCCGCCGTCTCGCCGAGAATGCGTCCCACGGAGAGGATGCAGCCCGTGACCACGCCGTCCACACAGCCGGGCAGCACCACCGTGCGGATGGTGCGCCACTTGCCCGCGCCGAGGCCGAACGCACCCTCGCGGTAGCTCTGCGGCACGGTCTTGAGGCTCTCCTGCGTGGTGCGCATGATGGTGGGCAGATTCATGATGACCAGCGTCAGCGCCCCGGCCAGTATCGACTTCTTCATCCCCAAAAACTGGCAGAAGAACATCATGCCCACGAGGCCGTAGATGATGGAGGGGATGCCGGAGAGCGTCTCGGCGGCGTATTCGATGGCGGCCACGAGGCGTTTATTGGCGGCATACTCCGTCAGATAGACGGCGGCGCATACGCCCAGCGGCAGGACGATGGCCAGCGTCGTCAGCACCATGCAGACGGTGCTGATGATGTCCGGCAGGAGGCCGATCGTCTCCTCGAGGTAGCTCGGCTTCGTCGATAGGAGCTGCCATCTCAGGTTCGGAATGCCCTTGGCCAGCACGTAGACGATGAGGAAGAGCGCGAGGGCGCAGGTCATCACGGCGCACAGCACCATCAGCCCCTTCATCACCGCGCTCCACGCGCGGCGGCGCGGAGAAAAGTTGTGTTTATCCATACTTACCGCTCCTTACTGCGCTTTAGGAAGAAATTCAGCGCGGCGTTGATGAGCATGATGAAGAGGAACAGCACCAGCGCAATGGAGAACAGCGCCTGCCGCTGCAGGCCCGCCGCGGCGTAGCCCATCTCGCTGGCCACGGCGGTGGTGAGGAAGCGGACGCTTTGGAAGAGCGAGGGCATATTCGGCACGTTGCCGGAGACCATCATCACCGCCATCGCCTCGCCGATGGCGCGCCCGACACCCAACACGACCGCCGCCGCGATACCGCTCTTGGCCGCCGGGACGGAGACGCGGAACCATGTCTCCACGGGTGTCGCGCCCAAGGCCAGCGAACCGTCCTCGTACTCCTTCGGCACGGCCTCCAACGCCGTCATGGACACGTTGATGATGGACGGCAGGATCATCACGGCCAGCACGATGATGGCCGCCAGCAGGCCCGCGCCGTCGGGGATATTGAATAGCTTCCGAATGCCCGGCACAAGCACCAGCATACCCACGAGGCCGTAGACGACCGAGGGAATGCCCGCCAGCAGACTCACCGCCGAGGACACCACCGCGCGGAGCTTCGGCGAGGCCATCTTCGCCAAAAACACGGCGGTCATGAACCCCACAGGCACGCCCAGCACGATCGCACCCGCCGTACCGTAGACGCTCGTGAGGATAAAGGGAAGAATGCCGAACTTCGGCTCTGCCGCGGCGGAGTTCCACTCCGCGCCGAAGAGGAAGTCGATCAAGCCGATCTCCCGGATGGCCGGAAGTCCGGCAATAATCAGATAGACGGTAATGAGCAGGACACAGCCCACTGTTACCAGTCCCATCAGCAGAAAGAAGCCGTGTATGACGTTTTCCGTCAACCGTTTTCGCTGCATGGTCAGTCTCCTTTCCTACTCTAATGAAGCATAGGCTGAAAGGCGGTGTCCGAGGGGAGACACCGCCTTTCCTGTCCGCCCTCAGTTGGCGGCCACCGCACCGGCCTTGGCAATGATGGCCGCTGCGTCGGAGGAGGTTACGTAGTCGAAGAATGCCTGTGCCACCGGGGAGAGGGTCTTGCCCTCCACCGTCACCAGCACGAAGGGGCGCTGCACCGAGTAGCTGCCGTCCTTGACGGTCTCCTCGCCGGGGGTCACGCCGCCCACGCTCAGTGCCTTGACGCTGTCCTTGATGGAGGCGAGAGAGGCGTAGCCGATGGCATCGGGGTTCTGGCTCACGGCAGTGATCACATCGCCCGTGGAGGTCAGCTCCTGCCGATATTGGCACTTGTCCGCCGTCCCGGTGATCGTCTCAAAGCCGTCCCGCGTGCCGCTGGCGGCCTCGCGGCCGATGAGGACGATCTCGGCGTCGTTGCCGCCCACGTCCTTCCAGTTGGTGATCTTGCCCGTGTAGATGTCGGCGAGCTGCGCAAGCGTCAGGTCGCTGACGGGGTTGTCGGGGTGGACGATGATGGCGATACCGTCATAGGCAAGCACCGTCTCCTTCAGCCCGGCGGCCTTCTCCTCGTCCTTCAGGGCGCGGGAGGAAAGGCCGATGTCGCACGTTCCCTCCTGCACGGCGGTGATACCCGAGCCGGAGCCGGTGGGATTGTAGGCCACGGTCGTCCCGGCGTTGTTGGCCATAAACGCCTCGCCCAGCGCGCCGATGACCTTCTCCATGGAAGTCGAGCCGTCGGTGGAGACCGTTCCGGTCACGGCGGTACTCGCGCTGTCGTTCGCTGTGTCGTTCGTTGTGTCGTTGCTCTTGCTGCCGCAGGCTGCCAAAGCCAGTGTCAGCACGACTGCCACAAGCAGTGCCATGCATTTCTTCATGGTTTTTTACCTCGCTTTTTTCATTTTTTCGGATCTCCCGTTTACAATGTCAGCATACCCCCGATGTGTAAAGGGTAAAAGCGCGGCACTGTAAAATCCGTGTAAAAGCAAAAAGCTCTTGCACGGCGGCGAGAAATACCGTACAATAGCCCCGAGGCGGCGCAAGGAGAAACACCGCCCACCTTATGAAAAGAAAGGAAGATGTGTATGAAGAAAAAGCTGCTGTCCCTGCTGCTGGCGCTCGTCATGGTCGTCTCTTTGGCGGCCTGCGGCGAGAAACAGGTTGAAACAGGAACGGACGCGACCGCCACAGAGCCGGTCGTCATCGTCCACACGAACGACGTTCACGGCGCGATCTCCGGCTATGCCAAGGTCGCCGCGCTGGCCGACAAGTACGAGTCCGAGGGCGCGTATGTGCTGGTGCTGGACGCGGGGGATTACAGTCAGGGTGACACCTCCGTCAGTCTCTACAAGGGCGCGACGTCCATTGAACTGATGAACCTCGCGGGCTATGACGCCGTGGCACTGGGCAACCACGAGTTTGACTACGGCTTTGAGGTGCTGCAGGAGAACATGAAAAACGCCGACTTCCCCGTGCTGGCCGCGAACGTGCAATATAACGGCGAGCTGGCCTTTGACGACGCGGCGGTCTTCACCGCGCCCGGCGGCACGAAGATCGGCGTGTTCGGCCTGATCACCCCGGAGACGGCCACCAAGGTCAACCCCGGCAAAATTCAGGGTATGACGTTCGTCGGCGGAGAAGAGATGTACGCCATCGCGCAGGAGATGGTCGATATGCTCAAAAACGAGGGCTGCAACTACATCATCTGCCTCGGCCACTTGGGCATTGAGGACGAGACGGCCGCCACCGGAAACCGCTCCATCGACCTCTTGGAGCACGTGACGGGCATTGACGTCTTCATCGACGGCCACTCCCACTCCACCGAGGAGGACTTGGCTGCAAAGACGAACGCTGACCGCACGGTCGGCGAGGCCGTCATCACCTCCACCGGGACGAAGCTGGAGAACATCGGCGTTGTGACCATCAAGGACAGCGTCATCACCACCGAGACGGTACCCGCCGAGGACGTGGAAGCCCCCGCCGACAGCCCGGTTGCCGCGAAGGCCGCTGAAATTCTCGCCGAGGTAGAGGCTGAGTACGGCACAGTCTTTGCCACGACTGAGGTGACGCTCAACGGCGAGAAAGCCCCCGGCAACCGCACCGAGGAGACGAATTTGGGCGACCTCATCACCGACGCGATGGTCTGGAAGGCCGCGCAGGAGGGCGAGGCCGTTGATGCGGCCATCACCAACGGCGGCGGTATCCGCGCGACCATCGAGGCCGGGGACATCACCAAAAAGGACATCAACAACGTCCTCCCCTTCGGCAACACGCTGAACATCATTGAGATCACGGGCAGTGAGCTGCTGGAGGTGCTGGAGGCATCCACGTTCTGCGCGCCGGAGGCCATCGGCGGCTTCCCTCAGGTGTCGGGCATTGAGTTCACGCTGGACACGCTCGCGGCCTACGATCAGGGCGAGGCATACCCCGGCACGACCTACTTCGCGCCCAAGACCATCAACCGCGTGACCATCAAATCCGTGGGCGGCAGGGACTTTGACCCGGCGGCCACCTACACCATCGCCACCAACGACTTTACGGCCAGCGGCGGCGACACGTACTACCGCTTCGCCAACGCCACGACTGCCCATGACCTCGGTATCGCTGTGGACGAGGTCGTCATGGAGTACATCACCAATGTGCTGGGCGGCACCGTCACCGCCGAGCAGTACGGCACACCCGCCGGACG
>CAVGSO010000053.1:0-9880 GCA_963631875.1 Firmicutes bacterium CAG:341
AAGCTGCGCCGCTTCATCTCCGAGCGCTCCAAGATCCTGCCCCGCCGCACCACCGGCACCTGCGCCATGCATCAGCGTCAGCTGACCGAGGCCATCAAGCGCGCCCGTCAGATCGCCCTGCTGCCCTTCGTGACGGAGTAAGTAAATATCACAAACCAAGCCCTCGGCGATGCCGAGGGCTTCATTTGTGACTGTCGAAAAAGCTTCGCTTTTTTCGACAAAAGGTTCGCAGTCTGCTGCGCGCATCATTTGCCCGCCTAAGGCGGACAAATTCTACACTGGCAGCCTGAGAAGTATTTTCTCTCACGCACAGGTCGCAAGAGAAAATGATTGTATTCTTTTGCCGCCTGCGGGCGGCAAACTCTGCGAGGCTTTTTTGCAAGCTGAAGCCCTCGGCGATGCCGAGGGCTTGGTTTTTATACTATTCGCTTTTGCGCTCAATCAATCGTCCGCACGAAGCTCATACCGCTTTTCTGCATATGCACGTCCAGCCGGACGCGATCGCCGCGGATGTAGCTGCGGGTGTACTCGTAAATGCGCCCGTCCTCCGTGCGCGTGATGCGCTGGTGGAAGAACGCGCAGCTCCCCGCCGCCACACCCAGCAGCGCGGCGCGGTCGCTGTCCAGCACCACGGCCTCGTAGCTCTCGTCGGCGGCGAAGGGGACAATACCCACGTGGTAGAGCAGGCTGTAAAAGCTGTGCGTCTGGAGCATATCGCGCGTCAGGTTCGGGTAGATGTACTGCGGGTAGTAGCTCGTCTCCAAAATCAGCGGCTCACCGTCCACGTTGCGGACGCGGGTGAAGCAGTAGACGGGCGTCCCCTCGTGCAGCTCCATCTTCTCACAGACGATGTCACCGGGCGACTCCACGTTGAAATCCACCAGCGTGGAGGAGGGAACTTTTCCGGCAGAGGACACCTCCGTGGTGAACGAATAGCGCACACCGCGCCGATTGGTGGCGGGGTCGGCCACGAACGTGCCGCGTCCGCGCTTGCGGATGACCAAGCCCTCATCCTCCAGCTCGCCGATGGCCTGACGGACGGTGTTGCGGCTGATATTGAGGCAGCGGCACAGCTCGGCCTCGCTGGGCAGCAGTGCGCCCACGGGCAGAACGCCGGTAGAGATGTTGCGCTTGATAATGCCCACGAGCTGGGCGTAGAGGGAAATATCGCTGTCGAGCGAAAGCGAAGCGTGCAGGATCGGGTTCTTTTCCATGTCGGATGTCCTTTCCCTTGAGTACCCTCGGGTAAGTTGTACCTATTGTACCATACAAATCTGCGGAATGGTAGGGGTATTTTCAAAATTTGCAAAATTTCCTTTACGTCAAAAGAAATTTTGCACGGAAATAACGCCGTCCAACGGTGGACGGCGTTATTTCCGGAACAAAAAAGAAGGAAAACCTTGCAGGGGATAGCAAATTACTTGTGGTCAACGCCGGACATATACTCGATGAGGCACAGCAGCTTGTCGGAGTAGCCCATCTCGTTGTCGTACCAGCTCACGACCTTCACGAACGTGTCAGTCAGGGCAATGCCCGCCTTCGCGTCGAAGATGGAGGTGTGCGTATCGCCGAGGAAGTCGGAGGAGACCACATCCTCATCGGTATAGGCCAGCACGCCCTTGAGCTCGTTCTCGCTGGCTTTCTTCATGGCCGCGCAGATCTCGTCGTAGCTGGCAGGCTTCGCCAGATTCACGGTCAGATCCACCACGGACACGTCCAGCGTCGGAACGCGCATGGACATACCCGTCAGCTTGCCGTTCAGGCTCGGGATGACCTTGCCCACGGCCTTGGCCGCGCCGGTGGAGCTGGGGATGATGTTGCCGGAGGCAGCGCGTCCGCCGCGCCAGTCCTTCAGGGAAACGCCGTCCACCGTCTTCTGTGTGGCGGTGGTGGAGTGAACGGTCGTCATCAGGCCGTCGGTGATGCCGAAGTTGTCATGCAGCACCTTGGCGATGGGCGCGAGGCAGTTGGTGGTGCAGCTCGCGTTGGAGACGAACTTCATCTCGGAAGTATACGTGTCCTGATTCACGCCCATGACGAACATCGGCGTGTCGTCCTTCGAGGGGGCGGACATGATCACGTGCTTTGCGCCGGCGGCGATATGCCCGGCGGCCTTCTCTTTGGTCAGGAACAGGCCCGTGGACTCCACGACATACTCCGCACCCACCTTGGCCCAAGGCAGGTTGGCCGGGTCGCGCTCGGCGAACACGGGGATGGCCTTGCCGTTGACCACGATGTTCGTGCCGTCGGCGGAAACGTCCCCGGCGAACTTGCCGTGCATGGTGTCGAACTTCAGCATATAGGCCAGATAATCGGCAGGACACAGGTCGTTGATGCCCACAATCTCAATATTGGGATGGTTCAGGCAGCAGCGCATGACCATGCGGCCAATGCGGCCAAACCCGTTGATACCGACTTTGATACTCATAAACTCATCGTCCTCTCTGACTGGAATATCCTAAATGTATGGTATGTTTAGAATTATATCCGCTTTTCAAAAAAATGCAACCCCTTTTTTCAAACTTTTTTGTTTTTCTTTTTTCCGTGTCTCTTATCACAGCAGCGATGAACATTTCATTTCTTTCCCCGGCAACTTCCATCGGCTGAAAAGCGCGTTTTCGCGCGGTTTTCCATTTTGGCCTGATTTTTCATTTCATGTGCTGGGCGAAACTGCGCAAAGTAACACTGTCGCGGCGACAAAAATCAAAAAACGAGGGGTGAGTAGCTTGTATGAAACGCGCAGAACCCCAAGGCTTCGGCGCAGTGCCGCGTGGCTGCTGGCCATCCTGTTCGCGCTCTCGCTCAGTGCGCAGTGCGTTTGGGCTGCCCCGAGCGGGGAGCGGACCGTGATCCCCGTCGGAAAGGCGGTGGGGATCAAGCTCTTCTCGGACGGCGTGCTGGTGGTGGGCTTGGCGGAGCAGGACGCTTGCCCGGCGCGAGCGTGCGGTCTGCGGGAGGGCGACATCCTCACCGCCATAGACGGAGAACGCATCACCTCCACCGAGCAGGTGCAGTCCCTGCTGCAAGACAGCGGCGGAGAGGCGATGGCTTTGACGGTGCGCCGCGCCCAATATGAGCTGACGCTGACCGCACGACCCATGCAGGGAACGGACGGCACGTGGCAGCTCGGCGCGTGGATACGCGACAGCATGGCCGGAATCGGCACGCTGACGTACTACGACCCGCTCACGGGGCAGTACGGCGCGCTCGGCCACGGCATCACCGACGTGGACACCGCCCAGCTCATGCCGCTGTCCTCCGGGTCGATCATGGAGACGACGGTGAAGGCGGTGAAAAAAGGCGTCAAGGGCGACCCCGGCGAGCTGAAGGGCGATTTTTCCGTCCAGCGTGACGTAGGCACGGTCACCATCAACAGTGATGGCGGCATTTTCGGCACGGTGGAGGACGCGGACTTCCTCTCCGGCGGCACAACCGTCCCGGTGGCCTCGCCCGATCAGGTCAAGGCGGGTCAGGCGACCATTCTGGCGACCGTTTTCGGCGACGAGACGGCGGAGTATACGGCGGAAATTCTCCGCGTCTACGGCGACGGCGCGACGACGCGCAACCTGCTGCTGCGTATCACCGACCAGCGGCTGCTGGACACGACCGGCGGCATCGTGCAGGGGATGAGCGGCAGTCCTATTTTGCAGGACGGGCGGATTGTCGGCGCGGTGACGCACGTGCTGCTGAACGACCCCACGCGGGGGTACGGCATTTTTCTTGAGAATATGCTCTCGATGGCGGGATAGGAGGCGGTGACGTGCGATCTCTGCTCATTAAGGACACCACCCGCGCCCAGCGGGAGGCAATCGTCCGGCGTGCGCTGAACGGCTGCGGCGCACCCTGCGAGGGGTGCAGCGGCTGCGGCAATGCGGGCGGCGGACGGGTCGAGACAATCTATCAGCCGTATATCGACGGCGAGAAGGAGCTGCGCGACATCAACGCCGACTATGCCGCCGGGCGCAAGCTCATCCGCTGAGGAAGAGGCGACAAAAGCCCGCACCCCCGGAGACGAGGGTGCGGGCTGAGATCGTCGAAAAAACGGAGAGATTTTCGACAGTCTCACCCCCAATACCGGGTGTCCGGTATTGGGGGACATATCAATAAGGTGGTTTTTTCATAAAGAGTTTCGCAAGGCTCTGGGCGTCGGTTTACCGGTTTTGTTGGCAAGACAGTGTCGGTGTGCTATAATAAGAAAAAATCACAAAAAAGGAGAACCCTATGCGCGACGGAAGACAAGTAATCGATATGCACGTCCATTTGGCACGGTACGAGGTGCTGTCCGACAGCACACGGGAGTGGTTCATCTCCCTGTACCCCTCCGAGGCGGATTATCAGTCGGTGTGCGACGCCAACGCCTCACCGGAGGATTTCTGCGCCATGCTGGCGGAGAAGGGCGTGGACTACGCTGTAATTTTGGCGGAGGACACGCCCGCCGTCACCGGCGTAGCGGGCAATAAAATGGTGGCGGATTTCTGCAAGGGACACCCCCAGCTGCTTCCCTTCTGCACCTTCGACCCGCTGAAGGAGCGGGATATGCCGAGGCAGCTGCGGCAGCTGGCGGCGGAGGGCTTCCGGGGCGTGAAGCTCTATCCCACCTATAACTTTTTCTATCCCAACGACCCGATGATGTACCCGCTGTACGAAACGGCTCAGGCGCTTGGTCTGCCGGTGATGTTTCACACAGGGCTGTCGGTATTCAAAGGCTCACGGCTGAAGTACGGCAGTCCGATTTTTTACGACGATATCGCGGTGGATTTTCCTGAGCTGAAGATCATCCTGTGCCACGGCGGGCGGGACTGCTGGTATCAGGAGGCCTTTACCGTGGCGCGGCTGCACAAAAACGTGTATATCGATGTAGCGGGGCTGCCGCCCAAAAAGCTGCTGACCTATTTCCCCGACCTGCCCCGACTGGCTCACAAGTTCGTGTTCGGCACAGACTGGCCCAGCGTGGATATCGGCAAAAACGCCGACGCGGTGGCCCGGCTGCCCCTGCGGGAAGAGGACATACAGGCCATCTTAGGCGGAACAGCCAAACGTCTTTTAGGAATATAACGGATACGTTTTATCATTTGGCACGGCGGATCGACGAACGATAGCCGGCGTCCTATCAGCAGAGATCGCCGGAGTCGGTGTTCTGTAATGAGCATAAGCGGTGTCAGGACTGTTCTTATTTTCTTGCCTAACTTTTTAGAGACATTCCATGCACCGGGGATATTTATTTCGCGGGCGAAGCCCTATGTTATCGGCCACGCCTCATGCGGCGTTGGTACGGCACAGACTGTCCTATACCCATCGGCAAAAGGCTTTTTAATCACTCGCCCAGCAAGTGGTTTTCATTGTACAGCAAGGCGGTGTGTGCGACACACCGCCTTGCATTTTCCCCTCTTCCCTTTTACCTGCCTATGTACCCAAAAACTCCTCCACCTCCGCCGGGCGCATGACGGAGACCTCATAGGCGGTGCGGTCGGTCAGCACGCCGCCGACGTTCTTCGTATAGACGCGGCTCTGCACCCGTCCCTCAGCGGTGAACCGCTGCCCGGTGTGCAGCGCGGCCGCCTGCTGCGCGACCGCGCCCCATGCGATACAGGGCAGGTAGTCCGCCCGCCCGTAGCGGCGGTTGACCGCCAAGATCATGTCGCAGATCTCCCGCCCCAGCGGCGTTCGGCGCAGGATGGGCATTTTGCAGAGAATACCCGACAGGCGGATGAGGTTGCGCGGCGCGTCGCCGCCCGCCGCCAGCTCCTGCGCAAAGACGGAGATGACGAGCCGACTCCCCTGCCCGCTCTTATTATTAAACGAGCGGAGCTGCCCTGTCATCGTCACCGTATCGCCCGGCGCGAGCGGCACGGCGGAAAGCTGCGATTGCGAGACGATGATTTGCAGCTTGTCCGGCTGGCCGGACAGGCGCAGGACGGACAGCGGAAAGCGGTAGAACACACAGCCGTGGTTGACGTGGGAGAGCGTCGGTGTCTCCGCCACCGTGCCGCACAGCTCCACGCGGTTATAATTCAGCTCCATAGCACACCTCGTTTGTTGATTTACCACAGCCTATGCGCCCGCGCGGGAAAATATGCTCTTTTCAAATCGCGTCCGATGTGTCATAATAGCCCCAAAGGAGTTGATACCATGCGATATAAGGGAAAGGTCTACCGTCCGCCCTCCGAGGCGTACAGCCTCATCGTGCAGGTAACCTACGGGTGCAGTCACAACCGCTGCGCGTTCTGCGATATGTACGACGACAAGCACTTCGCCCTGCGGCCGATGGACGAGATACGCGAGGACTTCGTGCTGGCGCGGCGGGTATATCCGCGCGTAGACCGCATTTTTCTGGCAGATGGTGACGCTTTGATGCGCAAAACCGGCGACCTTTCGGACATTTTAGACCTGATCGCCGGCCTCTTCCCGGAGTGCGAGCGCGTGAGCTGCTACGCCTCCCCGATGAGCCTGCAGGTCAAGCGCGAGGACGAGCTGCGTCTTCTGCGCTCAAAGGGGCTTGCACTCGTCTACATGGGGCTTGAGTCCGGGTGCGATGAGGTGCTCTCTCGTATGCAGAAGGGTCACACCGCCGCGGCCATCGTGGCGGCGGGGCAGAAGGCGCGGCGGTGCGGCCTCGCGCTGTCCGTAACGGCGATCTCGGGGCTTGGCAGCGTAGCGCTTTGGCAGCAGCACGCCCGCGACACCGCCCGTGCCGTCAGCGAGATGAAGCCGGAATACCTCGGGCTGCTGACGCTGATGGTCGAGCGCGGAACGCCGCTTGAGCGCTGGGTACGAGACGGCGAATTCACGCTGCTCACCCCGCCGGAAATTCTCAAAGAAACCGAGCTGCTGCTGCAATGCGTGGACAGCGAGGGGACGGTCTTTCGCGCCAACCACGCCAGCAACTACCTCACGCTCAAGGGGACGCTCAACGGCGACCGGGACGCGCTGCTGGGTCAGATCGCGGCTGCCCTCGCCGGACGGCGCGATTTGAAGCCGGAGTTTTTGCGTGCACTGTAAAAAACACTTGACAAGCGGCGGAAAACGTGCTAAAGTGCGTTCATACTTCAAAACCGTTGAGTAAGAGGAGTAGGCGCGCAGGAGACTTTCAGAGAGCGGCGTATCGGTGGGAGCGCGGCAGCGGAATGTGCGGTGAATGGACTTACGAGGGCGGGGAGAAAGCCTGAGAGGGCGAGTAATACCCGACGGCAGCCGCGGCCGTTATCCCGGCGGAGCGCATGATGGTGCGTGCAGAGTGGACGCTTTGCGTCAATGTGGGTGGTACCGCAGATATGTCTTTCCAGTCTGTCCCACGGAAGAAATTCCGTGGGACAGCTTTTTTTGCAATCAAAAATATTTTGTCATACAGAAAGGAATTATCACGATGGGTAAGATCATCCTCACCGGCGACCGTCCGACCGGCCGCCTCCACGTCGGCCACTTCGTCGGCTCGCTGCGCAACCGCGTTGTGCTGCAAAACAGCGGCAAATTCGAGCAGCTCTACTTCATGATCGCCGACGCGCAGGCGTTGACCGACAACTTCGACAACCCCGGCAAGGTGCGCGAGAACATCCTGCAGGTCGCGCTGGACTACATGGCCTGCGGCCTCGACCCCGCCAAGTGCCATATGTTCATCCAGTCCTGCGTCTCCGAGCTGACGGAGCTGACGTTCTACTACATGAACCTCGTCACGCTGGCACGTTTGGAGCGCAACCCGACCGTCAAGGCGGAGATACAGCTTCGCGGCTTCAACCACAGCATCCCGATGGGCTTTCTGACCTACCCCGTCAGCCAGACCTCGGACATCACCGCGTTCATGGCCGACACCGTCCCTGTCGGCGAGGATCAGCTCCCCATGCTTGAGCAGGCACGCGAGATCGTCCGCCGCTTCAACGAGCTGTACGGTGAGACGCTCGTCGAGCCGACCGCCCTCCTGCCCGAGAACGCCGCGTGCCTTCGTCTGCCCGGCACGGACGGCAAGGCCAAGATGAGCAAGTCGCTCGGCAACTGCATCTATTTGGCCGACCGGCCGGAGGACATCCGCACCAAGGTCATGGGGATGTTCACCGACCCGAACCATTTGCAGGTGTCCGACCCCGGCCAGACCGAGGGCAACCCGGTCTTCATGTACCTCGATGCGTTCTGCTCCGACGAGCATTTCGCCCGCTACCTGCCCGACTACGCCAATTTGGACGAGCTGAAGGCACACTATCAGCGCGGCGGCCTCGGCGACGTGAAGGTCAAGAAATTCCTTAACAGCGTGCTGCAGGAGACGCTGGAGCCGATCCGCCTGCGGCGCGAGGCGCTGGCCAAGGACCCCGCTTACGTCATGGACGTGCTGCGTCAGGGGACGGAGGTCGCGCGTGCCACCGCCGCCGACACGCTCGCCAAGGTGAAGCACGCCATGCAAATCGACTATTTCGCTTGATTTCAGATACCGCAACTTGAAAGGAGAAACCCCATGAAAGAGCTGAAAAACCGCGACATCCCCTATAAAATCTATCTCTCCGAGGACGAAATGCCCCTCTATTGGTACAACGTCCGCGCCGACATGAAGACGAAGCCCGCGCCCCTGCTCAACCCCGGCACGCTCAAGCCCATGACGCTTGAGGACATGAGCCACGTCTTCTGTACGGAGCTCGCGCGTCAGGAGCTGGACGACGACACCGCACTCGTCCCCATCCCCGAGGACGTGCGGAACTTCTACAAGATGTACCGCCCCTCCCCGCTCGTCCGCGCCTACTGCCTTGAGCAGAAGCTGGACACCCCGGCGCATATCTACTACAAATTCGAGGGCAACAACACCTCCGGCAGCCACAAGCTGAACTCCGCCATCGCGCAGGCGTACTACGCCAAGGAGCAGGGTCTGTCCGGCGTGACGACCGAGACGGGCGCGGGGCAGTGGGGTACGGCGCTGAGTATGGCCTGTGCCTATCTGGGGCTGGACTGCCGCGTCTTCATGGTCAAATGCTCCTACGAGCAAAAGCCCTTCCGCCGCGAGGTCATGCGCACCTACGGTGCGTCGGTCACGCCCTCCCCCTCCAACACCACGGAGGTCGGCCGGAAGATTTTGGCTGAGTTCCCCGACACTACCGGCTCGCTCGGCTGCGCCATCAGCGAGGCCGTGGAGTGCGCCGCCGCCACGCCCAACACCCGCTACGTGCTGGGCAGCGTCCTCAACCAAGTGCTGCTGCACCAGTCCGTCATCGGCCTTGAGACGAAGGCCGCGCTGGATAAGTACGGCATCAAGGCCGACACCATCATCGGCTGCGCCGGCGGCGGCTCGAACCTCGGCGGCCTGATCTCCCCGTTCGTCGGCGAGATGCTGCGCGGCGAGGCGGACTATCAGATCATCGCCGTGGAACCCGCCTCCTGCCCCAGCCTGACGCGCGGCGTGTTCAAGTATGACTTCTGCGACACCGGGAAGATCTGCCCGATGGCCAAGATGTATACGCTCGGCAACGGCTTCATCCCCTCGGCCAACCACGCGGGCGGCCTGCGCTACCACGGCATGAGCGGCATTGTCAGCCAGCTCTACCACGACGGCTATATTGAAGCCCGCAGTGTCGAGCAGACGAAGGTCTTCGAGGCGGCGGAGCTGTTCGCCCGCTGCGAGGGCATTCTCCCCGCGCCGGAGAGCAGCCACGCCTTGCGCGTGGCCATCGACGAGGCGCTGAAGTGCCGCGAGCGCGGCGAGGCGAAGAACATCGTCGTCGGCCTGACCGGGACGGGCTACTTCGACATGGTGGCCTACGGCAAGTACAACGACGGCGAGATGGGCGACCATATTCCCTCCGACGAGGAGCTGCAAAAGGGCTTCGCCACCATCCCCTCCTTCCCCGGGAATGAGTAAAACGCAAATAAAAGCGCAAACGGAAAGACCGCCGAAAGGCGGTCTTTC
>CAVGSO010000054.1:0-9670 GCA_963631875.1 Firmicutes bacterium CAG:341
AGAACAGAACTGGTGGCTTAAGAAATTTTGTGTCTACTAACTATTGACTACTTCACCGAACGGTGCGGGTCTTGTGATGTGACGTGTCGTTTACTTGTCCAGACCGAAACGCTTGTTGAACTTGGCAACGCGCCCGCCGGTATCCACCAGCTTCTGCTTGCCGGTGAAGAAGGGGTGACACTTAGAGCAGACTTCCACGCGAATATCCTTCTTCGTAGAACCTGTCTCAATCACATTACCGCAGGCGCATTTGATCGTAGTCTGCTGATAATTGGGATGGATTCCTTCCTTCATTGCTCTTGTTCACCCCTTTCTGGTTCACTTGTCGCCGCGAAGTGCCCGCAAACGCAACTGTGATGATACCACATACGCCGCGAAAATGCAAGCGTTTTTCGCGCGCTTTACAAAGAAATTTCCGTGCCGCTGTGGAAAAAGTACAAAATGCGCTCCGTCACGGGCTTTTCAAGCACCCGGCTCAGCGCGGTGGCATAGGCCGCAAGCTGCGCGCGGTACGTCTCCGCCCGCGCCGCCGTCTCCTCCACCGTGACGCGGTCGGTCTTGAAATCCACGACGGCGAGGCCGCCGTCCGTCTCGAACACGCAGTCCGCCACGCCCTGCAAAAGCAGCTCCTCGCCGCTCGCCGCTGCGTCGTAGAGGCTGCCGTCCACCAGCAGCGCAAAGCGGTATTCCCGCCACACCTGCGCAGAGGTACGAATGCGCTCCGCGAGCGGTGAGGTGAGAAACCGCACCAGTGCAGGCATATCGAGCGAGTCGGCCTGCTCCGGCGTCAAAAGCCGCCGCTCCGTGAGCGCGTCTATCTGCGCGCGCAGCACGCCCTCCTCCGACGAGGTGAGGTCAATGTACTGCATGACAAGGTGCATGGCCGTGCCGCGCTCTGCGGCGGTAAGCCCCTGCGTCTCCTGCATGAAGCGCGGCTTCTCCGGCGTCATCTCGCGGCAGGGCAGCACCGCGCCCTCCGCGATCTCCTCATCCAAGGCGCGTCCCTTGAGCTGGGTGGCCGTCACCTTGGAGGGCGTCACCGTGGCCGCCTCGTGGCCGTAGCGGAACGAGAGCGCGGCCTCATCCGGCAAAATATCCTCCGTGGTATCCTGCGCAACCGTAAGGAACGTCTCCTGCGCGTCCTCCGTCTCTCCGCCGACATGGTGGAGCTGCACCGCCAGCCCCTCCGGCGGCGCGTCCTGTCCCTGCGGCCAAAGCCAGGCAAAATCATGCAGCTCACCCGCCGCCGAGGTGTGCAGAATCGGCAGCAGCAGCCAGTCACCGGGGCATTTCGCGGCGGAGACGGCCTCCGGCTGCACCGGGACACCGCTGACGGCGATCAGCTCCCGCAGGTGCTTTTCGCCGTGCTTCATAGCGTCCACGAGGATGAGCTTCTCCTTCGCCCGCGTCAGCGCGACGTAGAGAATGCGCATTTCCTCCGACTTGCCCTCGCGCTCGAGCGTCAACGCCAGCGCGGTCTTGGAGATGGTATCGTAGCGGAAGTGCCGCGCCGTGTCCACCCGCTCCGCGCCCACGCCGAGCTGGGGATGCACCAGCACCGGGCGCGTCGTGTCCTGACGGCTGAAAACGCGGTTGAGATCAGCCAGCACCACCACCGGGAACTCCAAGCCCTTGGAGCGGTGGACGCTCATGATGCGCACCCCCGTCACGGAGGCCGAGGTGGTCAGCTCCGGCGCGTCGCCCTTTTCCAAAAGGCTGCGGAGGTACACGATGAAGTCAAAAAGCCCTGTCCGCCCGCTCTGCGCCATCCGCCGCGCGTAGTCGTAGAGGGCGCGGAGGCGGCTGAGGCGCACCTCACCGTCCTCCATCGCGCCGAAAATCGCAAAGGCGCGGCAGCGGTCGTAGAGATACCAGAGAAGCTGGTCGGCCGCCATTTCACGCGAGGCGGTGCGCATTTCCTGCAAGAGCGTAAGGAACGCGACGCTCTCCGGCGCGTCGTCGAGGCGCAGCGCCTCGTAGTAGTCCCCCTCGGGACTGAGCGCGCGGATATGCGCCAAGCGGTCGGGCGTCATGCCGACGAGCGGCGAACGCAGCACAGCGATCAGCGGCACGTCCTGCCGCGGGTTGTCCACGACCTCGAGCAGTGAGAGCATGACGGCGACCTCCATCGCCGCGAAGAAATCCTCGCTCTCGCCGCCGTCGCAGGGGATGTGCTCCCGCTCCAGCGCCGCGCTGAACGCGGCGAGCCGCGAGGCGGGCGAGCGCATGAGGATGACAATATCCTCCGGCGTCACGGGACGCTGCTTCTTGTTCTCGCCCTGCACAAGAAAGCCCTCATCCAGCAGTGAGCGGATACGGTGCGCCACGAAGCGTGCCTCCGCCTCCGTGCGGTCAAATCGCTCGTCCTCCGTGTCCTCCACGCTGACGAGGTGGAACTCCACGTCCCGCTGCGCCGGGGTATACTGCTCGCCCGCGCCGAAGTGGAGCTTCTCCTGCTCGGTGTACGCCATCTCGCCCATCTGCGGGGAGAGAATCGCGCCGAAGACGAAGTTCGTCACGTCCAGCACCTCGCGCCGAGAGCGGAAGTTGCAGCTCAGCACGCGGCGGCGCGGCGCGCCGTCCGCGGCGTTCTCCGCGTCGGCAAAGGCGCGGTATTTTTCAAGAAAGATCCCCGGCTCGGCGAGGCGAAAGCGGTAAATGCTCTGCTTCACATCGCCCACGGCGAAGAGGTGCCGCCCGCCGTCGGAGGCGGCGCGGAAGATGCAGTTCTGCACCTCGTTCGTGTCCTGATATTCGTCCACCATCACCTCGCGGTAGCGGCGCGACACCTGCTCGCCCAGCTCCGTGGGGGAGCCGTCCTCGTTCGTCAGCAGCGTCAGGGCATAATGCTCCTGATCGGAAAAATCCAGCGCGTTGCGCCGTACCTTCTCGGCCTGATACCGCCGCGAAAAGGCGGCGGTCAGCCGCAGCAGTCCCCGCATGGCCGGGGCAATGGCGCGCAGGTCGTCCAAATGCTCCGCTTCCGGCGTATCATAGGGTGCGGTCAGCTTTTTCAGCTCCGTCTTGCACTTTTCCATCAGCGTGCGGACGGCGCGCTTGGCCACCTCGTTTTCCTCGCCCTTTACGATGCCCGCGCGGCGGAATGCGGGCTGCACCGCCGCCATCGCGTCCCAGCCCTTTTCGGCGGCCGCACGGTAGCTTCGAAGCTGCTCGGCGACCTCCCAAAAGCGGTCGGCATAGGCGTCCCGCACGGGCGGGCAGTCCTCCATCAGCACGGCCATCCGCTCCAACTGCTCCACCCAAAACTCGGCACGGCGCACGGTGTCGGCCATGACCGTCCGGCCGTAGACGCAGTCTGCCAAATGCTCCGGCGGGTTCGACCAGCCCTCCGCTGCCTGCGCAAGCCACTTTTCCGGGTAGGGGTGGCTTTGCAGCTTGCCGTGCACCTCCGGGATGAGCCGCGCCAAGGCGCGGTCGTCCTTGCCCGCGCCCAGCGTCTCGGCCAAGAGGGCATATTCCTCGTCGCCGTGTTCAATGGCCTCGTAAAATGCCTCCAGCGTATGCTCCAGCGTCCGCTCGCGCAGCAGCGCGGCCTCGCTCTCGTCCAAAACGCGGAAATCCGGCGTGAGACTGCGCCCCTCGACCTGCGGCAGAAGATGGACGTGCTGGCGCAGAAGCTGTGCGCAAAAGCCGTCCACCGTCTTGATGTCCGCCTGATAGACGCGGAACATCTGCGCCCGCAAATGGCGATCGCCGGGATTTTCCGCCACGCGCTCGGCGAGTGCGGCGGCCATCTTCCCGCGCAGCTCTGCGGCGGCGGCGCGTGTGTAGGTAATGATGAGAAAGTCGTCCACGTGGCAGTGTTCCTCCGTGAGATAGGCGAACACGCGCTCGACCAGCACCTTCGTCTTGCCCGACCCGGCGGCGGCGGAGACGAGCAGACTGCCGCCGCGGTCACGCACCGCGCCGCGCTGCTCATCGGTCAGTCTGATCTCACTCATGGGACACCTCCTCGTCCACCATCGCCCAAAATGCCTCCGGTGTCGTCTTTTGCAGATAGTGCGGCTTGTCGCGCCGCTCGTCGAACCAACAGGCGGAGGCGAAGGCACAGCGGACGCAGGCCGTCTCCTGCGGCCCGCGGACACAGGGATCGGCGTCGATGTTGCCCGCGCCGATCTCTCCCGCCACGCGGTGCAGCAGGTCGTCCACATAGCGGCCCAGCTTGCCGAGCTGCACCGCGCTGGCCAGCGACCCACTCAGCGTGCCGTCCTTCGTAATGCCCATCGGGAGGAAACAGGGCGACTCAAACGCCTCATGCTCCATCGCCGCCAGCACCTCCGGCTCGGCCAGTATCATGCCGCTGCGGCGCAGCTCGCGGCGCAGCGCGGTTTGCAGCCTCTCCGGGGAAATGGCGCGGTCGGCGCGGAGAATAACGTCCCGCGCCGGGAGGTACAAAACGCCCGCCGGCTCGATCGGATGGCCGAAGTACGCTTTGCCGCCTTTGCCGAGCGCGAAGAGGTAGAGCAGCATCTGAATGCCGAGACCGTAGCGCACATCCGCGAGGTCGAACGATTTCTTCCCCGTCTTGTAGTCCACCACGCGCAGGTAGAGCCGGCCGTTGTGGAGCCAGCCGTCCACGCGATCGACCTTCCCGGTCACGGACAGGGCGGTGTCGCCCTCCGTGACGGTGATGGCGGGGAGGTCGCCGTGTGCGCCGAAGCCCAGCTCGAAGGCGATCGGGCGGAAGTCCGAGTGCCGCAGCTCCTCCACCGCGTTCTCCACGATGGTGCAGGCCGTCTCCCGCAGCCGGGAGAAGAGGTAGCGGAAGCGGGCGGATTTCTCGTCGTAGCCGTCGATGACGGTGGCGATATACTGCTCGGTGTAGTGCGCCACGAGGGCTTTGACCCGTGCGCCGTCGCACGTCTCGATGCCGTCGCCGCGCTCCAGATCGCGCAGGACGTTTTCCAGCAGATAGTGCAAAAACGTACCGATCTCCGGCGCGTCAAACGTTGAGCGTTTGCGCTCCTTGGCTCTCAGGCCGTATTCCATAAAGTAACCGAAGTGGCAGGTCTTGACCTTGTCGAGCCGCGAGGCGGACATCGACACCGTCCCGCCGTAGAGACTGCGCACCGCCTCCGGCGACAGCTTTCCGCGTCCCATCGAGCGTGCGGCGGCCATACGCTCCAACACCGCGCCCTGCCCGTTTTGCAGGAAATACCGCCACAGCGCGCCCTCCGGGCAGCGTCCCGCCAGCGTCAGCGCGGCGGCGGGCAGCTCGCGGCGGTAGTCGCCGTTCTCGCGCTCGACCTCGACTGTGGGGAAGAGCTGCCGTATGCGCTCGACCACGAAGGACGGCAGGAGGTGTGCGCCCGTCTCGTCCCCGGTCGGCCACGTGACCGTCAAGCTCTCGGTGGGCTGCGCCAGCGCGGCGTAGATATTTTGCAGCTCGTTGCTCAGCTCGTCGTACTGCGCGTCCGAGAGCGCAATGCCCTGCTGCTGCAAAAGCGCGCGCTCCGCGCTGTCCAGTATGCCCGTATTGGGCGACACCGTGGGCAGGACACTGTCGTTCGCGCCGAGCAGGAAGAGGTGCTTGACCGGGTGGCGGTCGTTGCGCGTCAAGGGGCTGACCTTGACCTGATCAAGCGTGGCCGGAATGGTGGCCACGGCGTACTGGCTCAGTATCAGCCGCAGCAGCCGCGCAAATTCCTCGCCGTCCACCTCCGTCTCGCCCAACCGCTCGACGAACTGGTCAAGCACCTCGCAGAAGATATGCCAGAGCTGGGCGTATTCCTCCGCCGACTGCACGTCACCCTCCGCGCGGAGCGTCTCCGTCCTCTTTTTTAATATCTCCGGTGTCCCGGCCAGCTCAGCAAAGGCGTACAGCACCTCCGCCTTACTCCTCGCGGTTTTCCTATCCTTTAGCCCATCACTCAGCGGCAAAAAGAGCGCACGCACCTTTCGCCGAATACGGTTGATCTCCTGAAGCTGCGCCGTGCGCCGTTCGTTCATCTCCATGCCGTAGCCGTCCGGGCAGGCCGTCCAGTCCACCTCGCGCAGCCACATATTGCCGCGAATTTCCCATCGGAGGGCGTAATTTTCCAGCAAATCGCACTCTTCATCCGTCACGGACGTCATCCCCGTTTTGAGGCAGCGGAACACGTCCTCGTACTCAAATCCTCCCGTCACGGCGTCCACGGCGGAGAGCAGGAGCGTCAAAACGGGCTTATCCAAAATATCGCTCCGGCGGCTGATGTAGGCTGGGATTCCGTCCCGACGGAAGACCGCCTCCAGCAGCGGCCCGTAGACCTCCATATTCCGCGCCGCCACGCCCATCTCGCGCCAGCGCACGCCGCGCCGCGCCAACTGCCGAAGCTGCGCGGCGACATACTCCACCTCGGAAAACGCCGTCCCCGCCTGATAGAGCCGTATCGGCGTCTCCGCGCCCGCCCACGGCACCGTCTCGCCGAAGCAGTACCGCTCCAAATGCCCAAGCGCCGTGTCATGTGGGCTGACAAGGATCTCCACTTCACAGCTTGCCCCGTTCTCCTTCGCCAGCCGCTCCAGCCGATACCGCTGCTCGATGGCGTTTTGAAAGAGCTGCGTGTCGCTCATATCGCCCAGCAGCGTGACCGTCAGGCGGTGCGCCTGATGCAGTATCGTGGTCAAAATCGTCTCCTCAAGGCGCGTAAAGTAGGAAAACCCGTCCACATACACGTCCTTGCCCGCGAGATAATCATCCTCCGGCAGCGCGTCGCAGAGCTTCTCCACGCGGGAGCGCACGTCAAAGCCGTCGCCATGCAGCCGCGCGTCATACGCGGCGAAGACCAACGCCGCCGAGCGCAGCTTGTCGCCCGACGCGCCGGGGAGAGATTCGACCTGCTCGAGCAGCGCCTCCGGCGCGATCCGATAGGCATACAGCTCATCCGCCAGCTCCACGAGCTGGCGCAAAAATGCGGGACGCTGGGAGGGCTTGGCAAAGACCGTCAGCCGAGAGCTGACCTCCTGTAACGCCCGCCGCATTGTCAGCAGCTTGCCGCCCGCGTCCAGCGTCACATCCGAAAGACCGCCCGTGCGCCCCAAAACGCGCGTGGCGAGCGTGCGGAAGCTCAGCACCTCCGCGTCGCGGCCGGCGGTCGCGCCGCAGGCGCGGCAGAGATCCAGCTCCGCCTCGTGCGAGGCGTGTTCCGGCACGAGCAGCACCTGACCGCGCTCACTCCGCCGTGCAGCGATCTCGCGCAGCACGCGGCGGCTCTTCCCGGCGCAGGCGCGTCCCATCAGAATATGCAGCTCCACCGTTCTCCCTCCTTACACTTTGATGTCGCAGGCCATGCTCATCACGGCGCTGCCGCCCACGCGGAGATGCACGCCGCCGTCCCGCTCGGTGAGGACGGTGCGTATCTCGGACGGGCGGTGCATATGCTCCCCCTGCACGAAGACGTTTTCCACGCCCGCCTTGACCCGTCCGTGCAAATAGAGATAGTACGTCAACGCGGCGTTGCTCGTCCCGGTGGCACATTCCTCCGGAATGTCGTAGAGCGGCGCGAAGTTGCTGCAAAAGGCTGTGCAGTCCGCGCCGATACAGAACATATGCACGCCCGTGACCTCATATCGCCGCGAAAGCGCCGTGACGGCCGCGGCATTCTGCGCGGCGCGCAGCAGCGTCTCGCGGTCGCGAACAGGCAGCATAACATCCGCCAGCCCGGCGGAGACGACGGCAGGCGCCAGCCCCTCCGGCCGGTCATCCACGGTAAGGCCGTAGGCCTCGTAAAACGCGCCCCACTCGTCCTCCCCAAGCACACGCAGCAGCGCGGGCTTCGCCATGTCCATCCACACCGTGCTGCCGCGCACCGTCACCGTCAGTTCGCCTGACCTCGTGTGCGCGGTCACGTCACCGTCGCCGATGCGCCCAAGGCCGCGCAGCAGCGCGAAGGAGGCCACCGTGGCGTGGCCGCACAGCGGCACCTCGCCCGCCGGGGTGAAGTAGCGCAGCGTCACGCCGCCGTCTGCCTCCTGCGTAACAAAGGCCGTCTCCGAGTGCTTCAGCTCGGCGGCGATCTGCTGCATGACCTCGTCTGTCAGCGGCCCTTCGGGCAGCACCACCCCGGCCTGATTTCCGCCGAAGCGCTCGGCGGAAAAGGCATCCATCACGTAAGCCTCCATAGCGTTTCCCTCCCGATGTATGTGTCAGCTCAAAGCTCCTTAATGAAGCAGCGGCGGCGTTTGTGCTGCTCCGTCTGAAAATCCTTCCACTGGGACTGCACATTGCCGTTCAGCTCCAGCATCGGCCCTGTCTCCGCCTGCCGGATGCCCAGCCTTTGGCAGCCCTTCATGGTCTTGCTGAGAATGACGGCGTTCACACCCATCTTTTGATAGTCCGGGTGGACGGCGATGAGCAGCAGGTCTACGGTGTCGTTTCTGCGAAACGCCTTGAGAACGTCGAGCCAGCCCGTCGGCATCAGCCGCCCGCGGTGCCTGCGCAGTGCCTCGGCCAAGCTGGGCGCACCCACGCCGAAGGCGATCATCCGCCCCTGCTCGTCCATGACGAAGCAGGTGGTGTTCGGGTTGATGAGCGGCGCGAACTTGGCGGAATATTTCTTGATCTGCCGATCGGTCAACTCCACCGTGCCGTAGAGCGGCGCGTAGGCCACATTTACCAGCTCAAAAAAGGGCTTCAGCAGCGGCAGGTACGACAGGCGGCTTTTCGCCTCGTGGATGTGCAGGTGGTGACGCTTGAGCACGAAGTCGGACAGCTTTTCCCACCGCTTGATGGTGGCCTCGTCCGTGGGGACGGTGATCAACTGCTCGACCCAGTCCACGTCCTTGACGTAGCCCAGCGCGGTCAGGTGGTCGATGTAGTAGGGGAAATTGTAGTAGGTAAAAAAGCAGCTCCGGCGGTCAAAGCCCTCCACCAGCATCCCCTCGCGGTCCATGTCGGTGAATCCCAGCGGCCCGTGGACGGCGGTGCAGCCAAGCGTCCGCGCCCAGTCCTCCACCGTAGCAAACAGCGCGGCGGAGACCTCGCGGTCATCAATAAAATCCACCTGTGTAAAGCGCAGACGGTTTACGCCCCATTTTTCGTTGGCCTTGCGGGAGAGGATCGCACCGATACGCCCGACGATCTCGCCGTCACGCTCGGCCAGCCAGCAGCGGGCATCGCAGTACTCAAAGGCCGGGTTCTTGCGCCTGTCCCAGTCGGAGAGGTCGTCGTCATACGTCGCGGGGACGAACTGCGGCACGTCCTTATATAACTCGTTGGGATAGTCCACGAAGCGGCGAAGCTGCGCGCGCGTGGTGACGGGAACGACAGAAACCATCAAAACGTACCTCCTACAGTAATCCATACCTGCACAGTGTACGCCAAATTCCGAAAAAATGCAAGCGAAGAACAGAAACTGCCGCCGCCCCTCGCACACGCCCCCAATAAACGTCCATACGGCGGGGTGCCCCCACCCCGCCGTAAATATAACGCATATGTCGCCGATAAGCTATTCGTAGGAAGCGGCGTCCTCGACGCCCCGCCCGTCCCCCGCCGTGCCAGCGTATCAAAACCGTCTCACAGAATTTGCCGCCCGCAGGCGGACAACTTCTGCGCGCAGCCTGTGAGCCTTTTGTCGGAAAAATAGCGCTTTTTCGACAGTCTCAGAAAAAAGGACGCCTTCGCGTCCTTTTTTCTTATACAGTTGACATCTGCCGCCTGTATCAAAACGCA
>CAVGSO010000055.1:0-9600 GCA_963631875.1 Firmicutes bacterium CAG:341
GTCGGCGTGTACGCCGCGACTGCGATCCTGTCCGTGACCGGTATGGCGTGGGTCGGCAAGAAGAAGCACTAAGCAAAAAAATCACAGAGCCAAAAAGAGAACGGCGCAAGCCGTTCTCTTTTTCTATGCGTGAATGCCTTTAGAGTTCGACGATCGTCGGGCTGTGCCGGATATACGGCAGGAGGACTTGGAGGACGTCGGGGGTTTTGAGGCGCAGGGTGCTGGTGCAGAGGCAGGGGTGGCAGGAGATGTAGGGCGCTTCATAGACCGCCCGATCCATCAAAAGCTGCACCTGCTGCTCCGTGTCGTTGGCAAGGCCGAGAATCGTGGCCGAGCCGGGCGTGCAGTGCAGCAGCGCCCAAAGCTTGTCCTCGGGCGCGAAGCTGAGGCGGGCGGAGTTGATCTGCGCGGAGAGGTCCTTGGTGTGAAAGGGCTTGTCCGGCGGGAGGCAGAGGAGGTAGAACTTCGTCTGCTGGCGGTTGCAGAGGAACAGATTTTTGCAGACATCCACACCCAGCACCGCGCTCACCTCGGCGCACAGCTCCATGTTAAAGGCAGCCTCGTGGCTGACGCGGTCGTAGTCGATGCCCAGCGCGTCCAAGAGGTCAAAGGCCGCGCGCTCCTGCGGCGCAAGCTCGCCCTCGGGACGGCTGTTGTGAAAGACAGGGGTGATATTCATGTCGCTTCGCCTCGTTTCAAAAGAATTTCTCCGGCGCGGTAGATGTCGCCCGCGCCGACGGTCAGGAGCATATCGCCGGGCTGCGCCAGTCGCTCCAGCGCGTCGGCCACCTGCTCCAGCGTCGGGCAGTAGACGGCGTTCGGGATATGCTCGGCCAGCGATTTCGACGAGATGTGCAGGTCGTTTTTCTCGCGGGCGGCGTAAATCTCCGCCAAGACGACGCGATCCGGCCTGCGTAGGACGCGGACAAAATCGTCGAAGAGGGCGGCGGTGCGGGTGTAGGTGTGCGGCTGGAAGGCCACGATGAGCCGCTTGTGCGGCAGGGGCTGCACGGCGTTGAGCAGCGCCTCCAGCTCGTCGGGGTGGTGGGCGTAGTCGTCGTAGACCTCCGCGCCGCGGAACGTCCCCTTATGCTCGAAGCGGCGACCCGCTCCGGTGAAATCGGACAGCCCGCGCTCCACCGCGTCGCCGGGCAGACCCAGCACGTAAGCGGCAGAGGCGGCGGCCAGCGCGTTGGAGACGTTGTGCGCGCCGGGGACGTGGAGGGCAACGTGGGCGTAACGCTTGCCGCGGATCAGCACGTCAAAGTCGCCGAAGCCGTCGAAAAACGAGACGTTGTCGGCGCAGCAGTCGGCCTTGCGGTCGCGGACGCTGAACGTGAAGACCGGGTGGGTCAGCCCTGCCACCGCCTCCCGCGCGCCCTCATCGTCCGCGTTGGCGATGACGTAGCCGTTGGTGGGGACGAGGGCGGCAAAGTCGTGGAAGGAATGCTCGATCTCGTCCAGCCCCTTGAAAAAATCCAGATGGTCGGCGTGGACGTTGAGAATGACCGCCACGGTGGGGAAGAAATTCAGGAATGAGTTGCAGTATTCGCAGCTCTCCAATATGATCGTATCGCCCTTGCCCACGCGGTAGCCGGAGTGCAGCAGCGGCAGCGTCCCGCCGATCATGACGGTGGGGTCCTTCTGTGCGGCCATGAAGATGTGGGTGGCCATCGAGGTCGTGGTCGTCTTGCCGTGCGTGCCGGAGACGCACAGGGCGTTGCGGTAGCCGCGCATGATCGCGCCCCACGCCTGCGCCCGCTCGTAGACGGGGATGCCGCGGGCGAGTGCGCCCGCGATCTCGGGGTTTTCGTCGTGGATGGCGGCGGTGCGGATGACGGCGTCGCAGTTTTGCAGGTTGTCGGCGGAGTGGCCGACGGTGACGGGAATGCCGACACTGCGCAGATGGCGGACGGTGTCGCTCTCACTCATATCCGAACCCTGCACGCTCACGCCCATGCCGCGCAGCACCTCGGCCAAGGCGCACATGGAGACGCCGCCGATGCCCGCGAGGTGGACGCGCTTGCCGGGCTGAAAATAGGTGTGAATGTCGATGGTGGAATGAAACATACGGCCCTCCTTCTTGACAGAAGCCGAAAATATACTAAACTATTATAGTACAGGGACGTGGGAAGTGCAACCGCTTTTCACGAAAAGAAGACGAAAGGGGGCTTCGCCCATGATACCCGAGGAGGTACGCGCGCTGCTGGCGCGGCTGGAAGCGGCGGGCTATGAGGCGTGGGTCGTCGGTGGGTGCGTGCGTGATATGCTGCGCGGCGCGGCGCCGTCCGACTGGGACGTGACGACCGACGCGAGGCCGGAGGCCGTGCTGTCGCTCTTCGGCGAAGACGCGCTGCCGACCGGGCTGAAGCACGGGACGGTGACAGTGCGCACCGAGCGGCAGAGCGTGGAGGTGACGACGTTCCGCTGCGACGGGACGTACAGCGACCACCGCAGGCCGGACGCGGTGTACTTCTCCAAGTCGCTGGACGAGGACCTTGCGCGGCGCGATTTGACGGTGAACGCGATGGCGCTCGACCTGCGCGGCACGCTGCGCGACCCGTTCGGCGGGCAGGACGATTTGAAGCGCGGGGTGCTGCGGTGCGTGGGCGACCCCATGCGGCGGTTCGACGAGGACGCGCTGCGCCTCTTGCGGACGCTGCGCTTTTCCGCCGCGCTGGGCTTTGCCATCGAGCCGGAGACGGCGGCGGCACTGCGATACCGCGCGCCGCTGCTGCGGGAGATCGCCGCCGAGCGCATTCTCGCGGAGACGGACAAGCTGCTGGTGGGGCGGCGCATGGCGGCAGTGCTGTTAGCATACCCCGATGTGGTGGGCGTATTCGTGCCGGAGCTGTTGCCGTGCGTGGGCTTCGACCAACGGAACGAGCATCACTGCTGCGACGTGTGGACGCACTGCGTCCGCGCCGCAGAGGCCATCGCGCCGGACGCGACGCTGCGCTGGGTCATGCTGCTGCACGACATCGGAAAACCGGGGTGCTTCACGGCGGACGAGCGCGGGGTGGGGCATTTTTACGGACACGCCGAGCGGTCGGCGGCGCTGGCGGAGACGGTCTGCCGCAGGCTGCGGATGGCGAGACGCCGCACGGAGCAAATCGTGACGCTGGTGCGCTGCCACGACCGCGAAATCGCGCTGACGGAGCGCGCCGTCGCCCGCGCGGCGCGGCAGCTCGGCGAGGCGACGCTGCGGCAGCTCTTGGCGGTCAAGCGGGCGGACAACGCGGCGCAGAGTGCGCTGTGCCGCGCCCGGCGGGCGGAGATTGACCGCGCGGAGACGATACTGGATGCGCTGACGGCGCGGCAGGCGTGCTTTTCGCTGCGCGACCTCGCGGTGCGCGGCGGCGATTTGACGGCGTTGGGACTGCGCGGCGCGGCGGTCGGCGAGACGCTGGCGTGGCTGCTGGACGAGGTGACGGAGGGACGCGCGGAGAACGAGCGGGACGCGCTGCTTGCGCTCGTGCAGCGGCGGAAAAGTGAGTGACAACGCGGCGCGGCCGTGGTATCATGGGAAACAAAAACGGGAGGTGCGGTGATGGACATCGTGTATGCAGATGCACGGATCGTGGTGGCGGTCAAGCCCGCCGGGGTCATCGCCACGGACACGCGCGGCGGAATGCCGGAGCTGCTGCGGCGGGAGCTGGGGACAGCGTGCATCCGCACGGTGCATCGGCTGGACGCGCCCGTCTCCGGGCTGATGGTCTGCGCGCGCAGCGCGTATGCAGCGGGCGAGCTGTCGCGGCAGATACGCGAGGGGACATTTGAAAAAGAGTACCTCGCGGTGGTGCATGGCACGGGGCTGCCCGCGCAGGGCGAGCTGACCGACCTCCTCGGCCGTGACCGCGAGCGGCGCCTGACCTACGTGGCCGACGCGCCGGGCAAGGGCGTGCAGGAGGCGCGGCTTAGCTACCGCGTGCTTGATACGCGAGGCGGCCTGACGCTGCTGCGCATTCGCCTCCACACGGGGCGCACGCACCAGATACGGGTGCAGTTCGCTTCGCGGGGATGGCCGCTCGTCGGCGACCGCCGCTACGGGGTGGAGGACGACCCGGTTTTCCCGATCGCGCTGTGGTCGTACCGCCTCGCCTTTCAACACCCGGAAACGGGCGAGACACTTGTGTTTCAAAAGGCTCCGCCGATGATAGCACCGTGGACGGCGTTTGACGGAGTGCTGCTATAAGCGAGCAAAGAGAACGGCCCAAGCCGTTCTCTTTGCTCGTTTTCTGCGGTTTTATTGAACGCTTTTGCGCGTGTATTTTACCACTTTGAGGCGATTTTTGATTGCTTTAGTGCTTCTTTTTACCGACCCATGCCATGCCGGTGACGGACAGGATGGCGGTGACGGTGTAGAGGCCGACACCGGGGTCAAACGTCGTGGCGGAGTTGGATTTCGCGGTCGTGGTCGTCGTGGATGTTCCGGTCGTTCCGGATGTTCCGGAGGTCTTGGCGGCCGCGGCGGCGGTACTGTCGATGACGATGTACTCACGGCCGGAGGCAACCGTCTCGGTCTTGATCTCAAAGGTCGAGAAGTGGTTGGTGTCCCAGCTGAAGCTCTTGCCGTCGAACGTGCCGCCCATGCGCTCGTTCTTGCCGCCGTCCGTGCAGTAGCAGACGAGCTGCTGACGGAAGCCGGGGGCGGTCGCCCAAGGCACGGTGACGGTGATCTTGCCCGCGCTGCCCGTGAACACGTTCGCATTGCCGACCTTGGCGGTCAACTCGAACTTTGCCCCGGCCGTGCTTTCATCGGCCTTCTTGACGGTCAGGACGAGGTTACCCGAAGCCTTGGTCAGATCCGTGAGGGCCTTCTTGTCGATGCTCAGCGTGGCCACGTTGGTCTCGACCTTGACCGCCTCGGCCTTTTTCAGCTCGGTGGTCACGGCTGTAGGAATGGTGACCTCGGTGGTCATTGCGGTCTGGCCGTTCGTGCCGCTGCCCTTGGCGGTGATGGTCACGGTCGCCTTCCCGGTGTCGGGAACGTTGACTTCTTCCACTACGGCCCTGGTGGTTGTTCCGTCGGTCGAGCTGGTTGTGCGGCTCTCGCCCTTCGCCAGCACCGTCAGCCTGCAGACGGCGGGGACGGTGATCTCACTCTCACCGACTGCCGTGGCGACCAGATAATACGTTCCGGACTTCGTGCCGCGCACCGTATAGCTGCCGTTCGTCGTTTCCGTCACCGTCACATCGGAGGTCGTCGTGCCGTTCTCCGTATACACGGTGAAGGCTGCGCCCGTGAACTTTTTCCAAACGAGGGTATAGTTCTCATACTCGGCCTTTTCAAGCGTCAACGTTGTGCTCTCGCCGGGGCTCAGTGCTGCCGTGGGCGACTGATATTTGACATAGGCGTCGCTCCAGGCAGTTTTATCCTTATAGACAAAGGCGCTCAGATAGTCGCCGTCCTCCACGGTATCGTTCAGGTTCCAGCAGCTCGCATTATTCAGCCAATAGCCGAAGCAGCCGCTCGTGTCGCCCCACAGCTTTGTCAGGCCGAGGCCATACCGACCATCATATGCCGAGCCGTAATCGCTTGCTTTGTTAGGTGCGTAGTCCTTGTGCGCCGCGTACAGCACCTCATCCACGTCCACCTTGCCGTCGCCGTTCAGGTCGCTTGCGGTCACGGTCTGCTGCACCAGCTTTAGCTCGCCCGCCACGGAGAGCGTCACATAGGCGGTGATCTCCGTTCCGGTGTCTATGCCGCTTGTCTTGACATTCACACCGAATACCATGCCATAGCCCTGATACACAGCGGTACAGAGTTGGTAGCCTGTCTCGGTCAGATTCAAGCCCAAGATAGTGCAATTATTGAGGGTAATCGTCTCGGTCGTGCCGTCGGAATAACTGACGGTGATGGGTGTCGTCCTGTCTAAGTCACTTGCCTTTTTTATAGCAATCTCAGGGTTTTGGGTCAACTCTGCGGAGGACATACCCACCACGTGCTTTTCCGTTTTGTGGGTAGGGGATTTGTCGCTGCTGCTCTCAATCCAGCCTAACCCGGTGAGCGCAGCGTTGAGCTTTTCGGTTACCGTGCCGTCATTCAACTCTGTCTCGGTAAAGGACGCCGTCAGCTTGGCAGCACCTGTCCCGGTGGGGTCGTCGCTGCGTCCATAGTGGGCACCGTCAAACGTTGGCTTGTTCGAGCCCACACCAACAAGGGAGCCGCTGGCATTCATATCTTCCACAAATGTCACTTGGCCGATGCCCTCGTCGGCAGTGTCTTTCTTGTAATAGTTGTCGGAAACCACGGTGTAGCGGTTCAGGGATCTCATATAACCGATAATACCGCCCTCAATACCGTTTGTATCCGTAGCGGTGATCGTGCCGTTGGAGTAGTTGCTGCGGACAAGGCCGATGCCGTTGTTCCAGCACTGCATCAATCCCTCCTCGCCGCCGAAGATACCGCCTACGCAGGTGCTGCCGGTAACCGTGCCGGTAAAGGCGCAGCTCTCCACGATGGCGGCAGGGGTGTTGGGTGCGGAGGACGCGGAGTAGCCTCCGCCCACGATACCTCCGGCAAACTTGCCGCTGGCGTGGACTTCTCCGGTGAAGGTGCAGTTGCGGGTAATATAGTCACCCATAGACTGACCCTTGAAGCCCACAATGCCGCCCACATAGTTGCGGCCGTAGACCTTGGCGGCACTGGTACAGTTCTCAATGATGCCATTGAAGCAGCCGCCGAAAGAGCCGATCATGTCGTTCATTTGCAGGCCTGTGGGACCCCAAGGATAATTGAACGTGCCGGACAACTCAGTTTTCCAATCGGTATAGGTGCCGTCATCGCCGATGACAACGCCGCTTTCAACGGTGCAGTTGCGGATGATGACCTTATCAGCGCCGGAGGCATAGCCGCCGATGAAGCCGGAGTACTTGGTGTGGGTGCCGGTTTTCAGAGTTACATTGTCAATTTCGACCTTTACGGAATTGGCTTTGTCCACATAGTAGTATTCCACCACGCCATAGCCATCAATCTTCTTGCCGTAGATATTCAGGTTGGAGAGCTTGCCGCCGGACACTGCGCCCAGCATGGTCTTTCCGCCTGCGGGTACGGTGATGGTATAGCACTCGCCGTTCCCCTTGCTGCCGTCGATGAAGCCGGAGAATTCATTGTAGTCGGATTTGGTCAGTGTGGTAGACCAAGTTGTACCCTCTTTTAGAGAGCCGATGGGCGTCCAGTTATCGGGTAAAGTGATATCTGCGGTGATCTTGAAATACTTTCCGGCGAACGAATCGCCCGCAGCCACAGCATTTGATAAGGTCGTCAGCGCGGCTGCGTCGCCCAGAATATAGGGGTCTGTCTCCGTGCCGCTGCCGGATAGGGTGTTCGTGGTGCTGCGCTGCGCCGCGTCGTTGGCCGCAGCCAGCAGCATGGGCGCGTTCTGCGTCTCCTGCTCGACCGTCTGCACGGTCGTGTCGAGATCGTTCGTATATGTCTCATCCGTCGCGAAAGCGCCGGTCGGCAGCAGGGAGAGTGCCATGACCAACGCCATGAGCAGCGAAACGATACGTTTCTTCATCTTTTTCTTCCTCCTTGTGATGTTCTCTCTATGTGAAAAGGCGTGGGCCTTGGAATTTTGCGGGTGCGGGGCGTTCGGCGGCGGGGCGTCGGGGACGCCGCGAAAAGCGCGGCATATGCTCCTGAGGAAGTGGGGACGGGGCGGCTTAGACCCCGTTCCCCTTATGGAAAGCGGACGATCTTCGTTCAGACCGTCGGGGCTTGACGGCGGTGCGGTGCGCGGGTTCGCAATGACACATATACCGCAAAAAAGAAAAGCGCGGTTGGTCGAGGGGGACACAACAGCGCAAAAAAGACCACAACGAAGGAACGCCGTTGTCGCGAAGTTCTCCATCGTGCAATTCTACTGCCCTCGCGCCACGAAAACGCTGCAAAGCAACGCTTTCACGTACATGACCTACCTTCTCGGGACGTGTGTCCCAATGGCGGGTGTTGCCCAACGGCTCAAGGCCGTTTCGGTCATTTCCTTGCGCTCACAGTGCCGTCCGCAGTGGGTTAGATCCCGGTGTTCCTTTTAGGCCGCGCACTGGCGAGAACGCCTTTACGCACGCAGCCACACGACATCAATGAACTTGGCTATTCAGTTTTCAATCACGTATGGGAGCAGTATACCGCATACGCGGCGGATTGTCAAGGGGAGATTGTCAAAAATTAGACATTTGACTTTATGTTATGTGCCGCCATTCTCCGCGACCCACGCGCGGACGTAGTCCACGAAGCGGCGGGTGGAGTTGGAGAGGGCTTTTTTGTCCTTGACGCCGATGGCGATGGTGCGGTAGAAGTGGCGCGGCGCGCGGCAGACCTTGATGGGTGTCGGACTGTGGCGCACCATCAGGCCGGGCAGGAGACTGATGCCCAAGCCCTCGGAGACCATGGCCAAGATGGTTCTGTCCTCGCGGGCGATGTACTTCACGTTCGGGCGGATGCCCAGCTCGTCGAAGGCGGCGGTGATCTCGTAGTCGTCGCCCTCCTCGAGCTGGATGAACGGCTCTTGCGCCAAGGCGGAGATGGGGAAGGGGTCGCAGTCGGCGCAGGGATGGTCGCAGGGGACGATGACCTGCAGCTCGTCGCGGTGGAGGGTGTAGGTTTGCAGGTGCTTGACGGAGGGGAGGCGGAGGAAGCCGCAGTCCACCGTGCCGCCGGCGATCCAGCGCTCGATCTGGTCGTAGAAGTCCCCGGTGACGACCTCGAACTCGATGTTGGGGTAGCGCTCGCCGAAGCTTTTCAGTATGCGCGGCAGCCACTGGGCGGAGACGCTGGAGAAGGTGGCGATCTTGACAAGGCCGCTGTCCATGTCCTTCAGACCCTCGACGGTCTGCATGAGGGCGTGGTGCGCGGCGCAGAGAGCTTCGATCTGCGGGAGGACGGCGCGGCCATCCGCCGTCAGCACCACGCCGCCGCGGTTGCGGCTGAGGAGCTTCACGCCCAGCTCGTTTTCAAGGGAGTTGATGGCGTGGCTGATGCCGGATTGGGTGAAGTTCATCGCCTCCGCCGCTTTGGAGAAGCTGCCGCAGGAGACGGTCTTGAGAAAGACCTGATATTTGGAAATGCTCATGGTACACCTCGCTTCTGAGGATATTATACTATACAAACGCTCATGTTTTCAAGAACAAATATGCGCTTCACAAATCTTTTTTCTTGTGGTATGCTCAGTGCAGCTCAGAGAACGGAGGACGAAGCGATGGCACTGATTTCGAAGACGAACCGCTGCGCCGTCTGCGGCAGCAGCGAGGTAACATATAGGGGCGGGCTGTACCACTGCGCCGCCTGCGGCGCGGAGCAGCAGGAGCTGATGCCCGCCGCCGATGTCGCGGCGATCAATTATATCATCGCACTGGGCGACGAGGGCGACCGCCTCGGCGAGCTGCGCCGCCGCTATCCGCGGCTGGATGTCACCAGCTGGAGCAGGGAGAACCGCCTGCAGGTTTAATTCGCTTACAACTTTTTCTTTTCCATGAGGATTTCCTCAGAACAACACCGACTGTGAATGGGTACACAGTCGGTGTTGTTTCGTTGTTCGGCGGCTGCGGAAGGGGAGAGGAAAAGCAAAACCACCCGAGGGGGTGGCTTTGGTTTGG
>CAVGSO010000056.1:0-9014 GCA_963631875.1 Firmicutes bacterium CAG:341
GGCCACAAGCTGACCGCCACGGCGGCCAAGGCGGCCACCTGCACCACGGCGGGCAACAGCGCGTACTGGGCTTGCGCCACCTGCGGCAAGTATTACAGCGACGCCGCGGGCAAGACCGAGATCACCAAGGACAGCTGGGTCATCAAGGCACTGGGTCACACGCTGGTGACGGAGAAGGACGTCGGCGCAACCTGCTACACCTCCGGTCATAAGGGCAATACCTACTGCACACGCTGCGGCGAGATTGAGACGCTCGGCGCGAACATCCCCGCGACGGGCAAGCACAACTACGTCAACGGCGTTTGCGCCACCTGCGGCGTCAAGAACCCGACAGCGGGGATCAAGACGAACGATCTCAAGGTGGACACCAAGAACGACAAGGTCGTCACGGACAACAGTGGTCTGCTCATCAAGACGCTGAAAACAGTAACCGAGGAGATCATGAAAGAGATCAAGACCGCCATCGAGCGCGGTGCGGTCGTGGTCAATGTGGACAACACAAAGGTTGTCCAGCCCACCGCCGATGAGAAGAAGGCTGACGGCGGTAAGAGTGCGCTGGAAAAGAAGCTCGAAACCGCTGACACCGCGACGAAGGCCGAGTTGACCAAGCTGGCCGACAAGCTGACCGATATGCGCAAGGACAGCGGCAAGAAGGACGCACAGCTCGAGAAGGTGCTGGAGATTACCGTGGATCTGGTCAAGACCACCGACAGCGGCAGTGTGGAGTCCGTCGCGCAGCTCGTCGAGCTGCCCAAGACCGTCACCGTGACTGTCGATATTTCCGAGGCGATGTATCACAGCCTGATGAACCGCAAGGTCTGCGTGCTGCGCAGCCATACGGACGTCAACGGCAGCGTGGAGACAGCCGAGCTGCCCGCGAAGCTCAGCCACGTTGGCAGCGGCTACAAGCTGAGCTTCGACACGGACAAGGCTTCCTCGTTCGCCATCGTGTCCTACGAAGCTGTGTCTACCACCAGCCACACCAACCGCCCCTATATCGTCATCGATAGCTCGGCGGCTTCCGCGACAACCACGACCACGGTGAAGAAGTCCAACTCCGCCACGACGTTTGACCCCGGTGTCGGCCTCTACACCGTCACCGCCATCCTGAGTGTCACCGGTATGGCATGGGTTGGCAAAAAGAAGCACTAAGACGGTCAAAAATCGCCTCAAAGTGGTAAAATAAACGCGCAAAAGCGTTAAATAAAACCGCAAAAAACGAGCAAAAAGAGAACGGCAGAAGCCGTTCTCTTTTTGGTACGCTTGAGCGGATTCGAACCGCTGGCCTTCCGCTTAGGAGGCGGACGCTCTATCCAACTGAGCTACAAGCGCGTATTCTGTCAAATTGCCGCGGCGGCGCGGGGATCGCCCGGCGGCGGCACTGAGCGTATTGTACCCCATTTCCACGGCATTTGTCAACGGGGTTATCGCGAAAAAGCCGACGAAAAGGCTTGCAATTAGGCGCTTGCGGGCATATAATACTAAAGTTAGTGAATTTTATACCCGAGAGAAAGGGGTCATACCTTTGCAGAACGAAAAATTGAGAAACGTCGCCATTATCGCCCACGTTGACCACGGCAAGACCACGCTGGTCGATCAGATGCTCAAGCAGGGCGGCGTGTACCGCGAAAATCAGGAGACGGTCGAGCGCGTCATGGACTCCAACGATTTGGAGCGCGAGCGCGGCATTACGATTTTGGCCAAGAACACCGCCATCCGCTACGGCGACACGAAGATCAACATTGTGGACACCCCGGGTCATGCCGACTTCGGCGGCGAGGTGGAGCGCATTTTGAAGATGGTCAACGGCGTCATCCTGCTGGTGGACGCGGCCGAGGGGCCGATGCCGCAGACGCGCTTCGTGCTGAGCCGCGCACTGGAGCTGGGACACCGCGTGATCGTGGTCATCAACAAGATCGACCGCCCCGACCAGCGTATTCACGAGGTCATCGACGAGGTGCTGGAGCTGCTGCTGGATCTGGACGCGACCGACGAGCAGCTCGACAGCCCGATGCTCTTCTGCTCCGCCCGCAACGGCACGGCCAGCTACTCCCCCGACGTACCGGGGACGGACCTCAAGCCGCTGTTTGACACCATTTTGGACTATATCCCCGCGCCGGAGGCCGACCTCGACCAGCCGTTCCAGATGCTTGTCAGCTCCATTGACTACAATGATTTCGTGGGACGTATCGCCATCGGGCGCATTGAGCGCGGCGTTTTGAAGCAGAATCAGGAGATCGCGGTGTGCAACTACCACGACCCGGACGCCCCGGCCAAGAAGGCCAAGGCCGTCAGCATGTACGAGTTTGCGGGGCTGGGCAAGGTGCCTGTCACCGAGGCCACGGCGGGCAACATCATCGCCCTCAGCGGCATCGGCGACATCACCATCGGCGACACCATCTGCGCGCCGAGCTGCGTTGAGCCGCTGCCGTTCGTGAAGATCAGCGCGCCCACGGTGGAGATGACCTTCTCCGTCAACGACAGCCCCTTTGCAGGCCGCGAGGGGAAGTTCGTCACGAGCCGCCAGCTCCGTGACCGGCTGTTCCGTGAGACGCTCAAGGATGTGTCGCTGCGCGTCAGCGAGATCGAGGGCGCGATGGACGCCTTCAACGTGGCGGGACGCGGCGAGATGAGCCTCTCCATCCTCATCGAGACGATGCGCCGCGAGGGCTACGAGTTCCAAGTCTCGCCGCCCCGTGTGCTGTATCAGACGATCGACGGCAAGAAGTGTGAGCCGATCGAGCGGCTGGTGGTGGACGTACCCGCCGAGAGCGTGGGCGCGGTTATCGAAAAGCTGGGGACGCGCAAGGCCGATATGCAGGAGATGACGCCCATCGGCAGCCGCATGAAGATTGAGTTCCTCGTCCCCAGCCGCGGCCTCTTCGGCTACCGCAATGAGTTCCTGACCGACACGCGCGGCGAGGGCATTATGGCCAGCGTGTTTGATAGCTACGCCCCCTACAAGGGCGAGCTGACGCGGCGTAACACCGGCTCTCTGGTGGCCAGCGAGACGGGCGAGTCCATCACCTACGGGCTTTTCAACGCGCAGGAGCGCGGCGTGCTGTTCATCGGCGCGAACGTGGACGTGTACGAGGGCATGGTCGTGGGCATCAGCCCCAAGCAGGAGGACATCGTGGTGAATGTCTGCAAGAAAAAGCAGCTCACCAACACCCGCGCCGCCGGGTCGGACGACGCGCTGCGCCTTGTCCCGCCCCGGAAGATGAGCTTGGAGCAGTGCTTGGAGTTTTTGGCGGATGATGAGCTGCTGGAGGTCACGCCCAAGAACCTGCGTATCCGCAAGACGATTTTGAACCACGAGCGGCGCATGAAAGCCCAGCACGGGAAGAAGAATTGAATTAGAAGATGAAAACAGCAGGGCGGGAAACCGCCCTGCTGTGCTATGACAATGCTTGTTTTTATTGCTGCTCCACCACGTAGCCCTTGCGGCGCAGAGAGGCAAATATCTCCTGAATGTGTGCCTTGTCGCGCGTTTCCAGCGATACGTTCACCACGCACGAGCCGATGGCAGCCTTCGTGTTGCGCCGCTCGTGGCTCACGTCCAGCACGTTGGCACCCAGCGAGGACACCACCTCGAGGAACGAGGCCAGCGCGTGCGGCTGGTCGGGCAGTACCGTGGCGAGGCTCACCGTCCGTCCCTCCTTGGCAAGTCCGCGGGTCAGGATACGCTCCAGCATGGTCACGTCCACGTTGCCGCCGGAGAGCAAGGCACAGACTTTCTTGCCCTCGGTATTCACCTTGTGGTACATGGCGGCGGCGATACCGACCGCGCCCGCGCCCTCGGCCACCAGCTTTTGCTTTTCCAGCACCGTCAGAATAGCGCTGGCGATCTCGCCTTCACTGACCGTCACGACCTCGTCCACGTACTCCCGGCACATATTAAACGTCAGGTCGCCGGGGGTCTTGACTTTAATGCCGTCGGCCACGGTGTCCACGCTGGAAAGCGTGATGATCTTGCCTTCACGCAGGGACTCCGCCATGCTGGGCGCACCGGCGGCCTGCACGCCGATGACGCGGCAGTCCGGTTTGAGGTTCTTCACGGCGTAGGCCAGACCCGCGATGAGTCCGCCGCCGCCGATAGGGACGAAGATCATCTCCACGTCCGGGAGCTGCTCCAAAATTTCCAGCCCGATCGTGCCCTGTCCGGCCATGATGCGGTAATCGTTGAAGGGGTGTATAAACGTCAGCCCCTGCTCGTCCCGCAGACGCACGGCCTCGGCGTAGGCGTCGTCGTACACGCCGGGGACAAGTACGACGTTCGCACCGTAGCTGCGCGTGGCCTCAATCTTCGAGATGGGCGCGCCCTCCGGGATACATATTGTAGCCTGAATGCCCATGTCACGTGCGGCGAACGCCACGCCCTGCGCGTGGTTTCCGGCGGAGCAGGCGATGACGCCGCGCTCCTTTTCCTCGCCGCTGAGGGTGGCAATCTTATAGTACGCGCCGCGCAGCTTGAACGCGCCCGTTTTTTGCAGGCAGTCGGCCTTCAGATAGAAGTCGCAGCCCGGCACGATCCCTTTCGTTTGGATCATCGGCGTGCGGTTGATGACGGGATTCAGCATCCGCTGGGCATCATGGAGCATGGCCATGGAGATCATGAAAATGCGCCTCCTTATATTATATATGCCCATTGTAGCACGGCACAAGCCGCGTTGCAAGGACATTTTTTTGAATTTCGTCTACGACACAGGGACAATTCTCCGCAAAGAGCGGCGGGCGCAACGCGCCCGCCGCTCTTTTGATTATTGCGCAAGGTATGCCTGAATGTCCTCCGCGAGTGTGATCGTCCCGGCGTTCTGTGCGTTCCACGCCTCAAGCCGCTGGGTCAGGGTCGCAACGCCCTCCCGGAAGGCCTCCGAGCCGTCGTCGTTCTCCATCACGGTGCGGAACGTATTCTCCCACGTGTCCGGGTCGGAGGGCGTGTAGTCCACGAACTTCCGCAGCATGGTGAACGCCTGCTCGGTGTCACCGAGGTTGAAGTAGCACTGCGCCAGATAGCGCGGGACGGAGTTTGAGCTCAGCGCGGCCAGATCGGCCATGTAACGCTCCATGCGCTCCTGCATATCGGCGGAGCGGCTTTCCTCCGACGAGGCGGCGACGACGTAGGAGAGCTTGTAGTCCGCCCACTCGTAGGGGTCAAGCTCGGCGGCCTGCGCGATCGAGGTGTAGTCACGCTGGGAGGCGATCACGGCGGCGCGCATATTCATGCTCAGCAGCACGCCGAACACGGCCATGCACAGCGTCGAACCCCACACCAGCAGGCGGCGGTGCTTTTCGCTCAGCTTGGGGACGGGCAGAAGCCGGCCGCAGGTGAGGTTGATGACGGCGAACGCGCCGATGCCGAAGGGCAGGAAGTAGCCGACAGAGAAGTCCACCTCCACGCCGCCGTGGATCGTGAGGAACAGCAGCGTCGCGCCCAGCGCGGCGACCATCGGGTGCGGCTCGCCGTCCTTGCCCCTGCGCCACAGCCGCAGGATGGCGATGGCACTGGTGACGAGCAGCCCCAGCCAAAACACGAGGCCGACGAGGCCGATTTCAATCATGACCTGCAGGAAATGGCAGTGGACGTATTTCGTCTCGTAGTGGTACGTCTGCACACTGTACGAGGCGTTTTCAAAGCTGCCCATGCCCAGCCCGATGATGGGACTGCGCTTAAAGAGCTTCATGCCGTCGCGCAGGAAGGTGATACGCTCGATGATACTGTGGTCGGAGACGATCGTCTGCACACGGCGGCCAATGGACTCCGGCAGGAGCTTGTAGTGCAGCTTGAGGTGACCGGAGGCGGCACCGTCATAGGAGATATCGGTGATCGTCGCCTCCGTTTCGCCGGTGAACGTGAACATCACGGAGACAGTCCCCTCCGGGGCGGTGAACACGGCACCGTCAGCCGCACCGGAGTAGGCGGTTTCATAGACACTCAGCACGCCGCCCTCCAGCCGTTGTGTACGGATGTCGACGTTGAGCGGTGCGTCGGCGGTGACGGAGAGCGTGTACTCGCCCTCTCCCACGTTCGCAACGCGGTAGAGTGACTCGCCGGGCTGCAAGGTGGCAGGGCCTGTCCAGCTTATCGCCACCACCGCGAGGACGGCGACCGCCGCCAGCGCGGAGAGGAGCAGGATGTTGACGGCTTTGAGGTGCGCGGAGACTTTTTCCGCCAGCGGACGGCCGACGTGGATGTCGAGAACGCAGAGCGCGGCGGCGCACAGAATCGTCACGATCAGCGGCCACGACTGTCCGTTATGCCAGACGGCGAACGTGATCAGCGAAGCGGCCATCGTCAGCACGAGCGTCTCCACCATCAGCACGAGCGAGACGGCGCGCTGCGCGCCGCGCGTGAGCAGCAGGTAGGCCACGAACGCGAACGCCACGGCGAGCATCGCGCCGCGGCTGACGCAGAGGATGAACGCCGTGCAGGTGAAGAGCAGACAGGTCAGGTGCAGGCAGCGCTCCCTCTTCGTCGCGGCACTGGCGGCCAGCCCCAGCGACAGCAGCAGCGCAATGCCCGACGCTCCGGCGAAGACGTTGCAGTTTTCGAAGATGGAGTTGAGACGGTCGCCGCTGAGCGCGGCATTGCCAAAGGGAACGCCCAGCGCGTGGATAAGTCCGCACAGCGCGTTGTAGAACCACGTCGTGGAGACCATGTCGATGCTGAAAAACGAGGCCAGCGCCCCGGCGACCTCAAGCACCGTGGCAGCGCAGCGTCCTGTGCGCACCTCGCCGCGCTCCGGCTCACAGCCCGTGAGCAGCAGCGCCATGCAGGCGGCGGCCATCACCTTGAGAAATTCGTAGAGCGCGAACTTCCCGCTCACGGCGTAGAGCGTGGAAATGCCGTCCATCAGGACGTACAGCCCCAAGAACAGGGCCGGGAAGGTCAGTCGCTTGGCCAGCGTGGTGCTGCGCACGACGACGCAGACGATGGACGCGAGGATGAGCAGCAGGGTGATGAGCTTGTTCTCACTCTGAAGCATCATGCACGTGAAAACGAAGTATATACAGGCCAGCAGCGGCACGAGCCACGGGTGCTTCAGCTCCCGGAGTGCCGCGAGATCCCTGCGGTCGGTCTTTTTTGCCATATCGGTTCTCCTTTTCCCTGCGAAGCATATGCTTTGGCAGATGGTTTGCGATGCCAGCGCACAATATAAATAGTATAGCCGCTTTGCCGCGCCGCGTCAATCCCCCTCTTGCTCTGCGCCGTTCAACTCGCGCAGGAGCCGCTGGAGAATGTCGATGAACGGCTGCGCCGTGGCGGGCAGCGGCACGCCACGAAGCTGGATATAGCCGAGGCGCATCTCCGGCACGGCCTCGTCCAGCGGCAGCGTCGTCAATCGGTCGTCGCCGTACCCCTCCGGCAGCACGCCGCTCCCGGTGGAGACGCTGTCCGTGTGGGCGATGACGTTGTAGGCCGTGGCGCGGTCGCTGACGGTGATGACCCGGTCGAACGAGAACGCCGTTCCCGCCACGGCCTCCTCGGCGAAGTGATAGTTGTTGTCGGACTGCGTGAAGACCACGTAGGGATAGTCGTAGAGCTGCTCGAGCCTCACGGCTTTCTGTGAAGAGAGGGGATGTCCCTTGCGCAGAAAGACACGCGGGCGGAGGTTCATCAGCGGCTGGAACGTCAGCCCCTTTTCACGAAGCAGGCGCGTGATGAAATGCTCCGTGGCCTCGGAGAGAAAGAGAATGCCGATCGCGCTGCGCCGCCGCGCCACCTCGTCGATGACGGCGGCCATCTCCATCTCCTTGAAGCTCACCTGTATCTGCGGCTCTTCCAGCAGGTGCAGGTACTCCACGAACGCCTTGGCGCAGAACGGATACCGCTGGGAGGCGACCGACAGCGTCACGCGATCCTCGGCGCGCCGCCGACTGTAATACCGCTTGAGCTGGCGGCTGCCCTCGACCAGCGGCGTGATCTGCGCGATCAGCTCCTGCCCCTCCTGCGTCAAGTCGATGCCCCGGTTGCTGCGGCGGAACACGGTGATGCCCAGCTCCCGCTCCACCTCGGCGATGGCCGCCGACAGGGCGGACTGGGACACGAACAGGTTGCGGGCGGCGCGGTTCATCGAGCCGCAGCGTTCCACCTCCATGATGTACGTCATTTGCAGCAGCGTCATGTCGTCTCAACCCCTTTCCAGTCGATTGTACCAAATAAAAGGGGATTTGTAAACCGGGATTGTTGACACATTGCCAAGAAGCGTATACAATAGCCGCATGGAAGCACAGAGAAGAACGACAAAGGGGGATTGTGTATGAAGAAACTGACAGCCCTGCTGCTCGCGCTGGCCTTGGCGGCGAGCCTGACCGCCTGCGCGGGGAACGGTGCGAGAAAGCTCGCCGGGACGTGGGTCTGCCGCGTCGACCTCACCTCGCGGCTGAACGCGGAGATGGAAAAGGCACTCTCGCCGGGCACGGTGACGACCGAGGCGGAGGCCGCCGTTTACCTCTGCCTCACCGTAGAAAAGGACGGCGCGTATACGCTGACCTTCGACACCGAGGCCACCGAGGCGAGCCGAAGCTCGTACATGGAGTCGCTGCGTCCCGCCCTGACGGAAGCCCTCTATCAGCAGGCGGAAGCGGAGGGCAGCACACGCGCCGACTATGACAAGACGCTCTCGGAGATGGGCATGACCGCCGACGAGTGCGTCTCGGCCATCCTTGACGCCATCGACCTCAACACCTACCTCACGCTCCTGTGCGGCGACAGCGCGGACACGGTGCTGCTCTCCGGGACGTGCCGCGCGAAAAAGGGGCAGCTCGCCCTCTCCACCGCGGTGAGCGGCGATACGATAGCCTATACCCTCAAGGGCGACAGCATGACGTGGACGGACGAGAACAACGTCCTCGCCGACTACCTCACCGAAAAGGAGCAGGTGCTTCTGACATTTCCTATGCAGTGGACACGCTGAAAGGGAGGCATGACGGAAAGGGAGGGCCGAAGCCCTCCCTTTTTTTTCTATCCGGAAAGAAATTGCGGAAAATCAGTGCTTCTTCTTGCCGACCCA
>CAVGSO010000057.1:0-8746 GCA_963631875.1 Firmicutes bacterium CAG:341
AAGAGCTTCGGCAGCTACGAGGTCAAGGCCAAGCTCGGCTACGAGGTCAGCGGCACGGTCTACGTGCTGGTCATCGAAGAAAAATAAGCGGTAAAACACCGCTTAAAAAGGAGGCTCATATATGGCGGACGAACAACTGCTGTCCATGCAGCTGCCCCACTCCACACAGGCGGAGCAGGCGGTGCTGGGTTCCATGCTCATCGACGCGGACTGTATCAAGGACGTGATGGATCAGCTGCAAGCCTCCGACTTTTACCTGCGCACCAACCGCGAGATCTTCGAGACGATCTATCAGATGTTCGTCTACTCCAAGCCCATCGACGGCGTGACCGTGGCCGGGGAGTTGGAAAAGGCGGGGCTGTATACGGACACCACCCGCAGCTACCTCGTGCAGCTCATGGAGATCACACCGACGAGTGCCAACGTCATGGAGTACGTCCGCATCGTGCAGGACAAGGCCCTCATGCGTCAGGTCGCCTCCGCCGCCGCCGACATCACCGCCATGGTGCGCGAGGGCGCGGGCGCGGCCTCGGATATGCTCGAATCCGCCGAGCAGCAGATCTACGCCATCCGCCGCGGCCGCAGCGGTCAGGGGATGGTCACGGTCGGCATGGTGCTGGGCGACGTGATGAGCCGCCTCGCGGAGCTGACCGCCTCCGGCGGCCAGACGCTGCCGGGGCTTTCCACCGGGCTTTCCGCCATCGACGGCAAGATCAACGGCATGAATAAGTCCGACCTCCTGCTCTTGGCCGCCCGTCCCGGCATGGGCAAGACGAGCATGGCGCTCAATATCGCCCTCTCCGCCGCCCGCGAGAGCGGCAAGACGGTGGCCATCTTCTCCCTCGAAATGTCGAAGGAGCAGCTCGTCACTCGCCTCATCGCCAGCGAGGGGCTGGTGGAGAACACCCGCCTCATCACGGGCAACCTGCGCGAGAGCGACTGGCAGCGTATCGCCGAGGCCGCCTCTGCGCTGAGCCGCATGGACATCCGCATTGACGACAACCCGCTTTTAACCGTGGCGGATATGAACGCCAAATGCCGCCGACTTGATAACCTCGGACTGGTGGTCATCGACTACCTCCAGCTCATGACCTCCGCCGGAGGGCGGAGCTATTCCGGCGAGAACCGCCAGCAGGCCGTGTCTGACATCAGCCGTATGCTCAAGATCATGGCCAAGGAGCTGCAGGTCCCGGTGCTGTGCCTCAGCCAGCTCAGCCGCGCCAACGAAAAGCGCGAGGATAAGCGTCCCATGCTCTCCGACCTGCGCGAATCCGGCGCGATCGAGCAGGACGCCGACATCGTCATGTTCCTCTACCGCGACGACTACTACAACAGCGACACCGAAAAGCGCAACGTGGCCGAATGCATCGTTGCCAAGAACCGCCACGGCGAGACGGGCAAGGTCGAGCTGCGCTGGATGCCGGAGTATACCTCCTTCGGCACGCTGGAAACACGGTACGATGAGGACGAGTGACCTCAACGCGCTGCCGTGGATGAAGCGTTGGGGAATGCTCCCGCCGCAGGGCGGCCTCATCCTCTGCGCCGTCTCCGGCGGGCGGGACTCCGTGTGCCTGCTGCACTATCTCCATGCGCTCGGCCAGCGGCAGCACTTCTCCGTCGCCGCCGGGCATCTCAACCACCTCATGCGCCCGACCGCGCAGCGGGACGAGGATCTCGTCCGCGCCCTCTGCGAGACGCTGCACGTCCCGTTCTGCACCGAACACGCCGATGTGTACGTCCTGAGCAAAACTTGGAGCGTGACGGTCGAGGAGGCGGGGCGGCGCGCGCGGTACGAGTTTTTGCAGCGCACCGCAGAAACAATCGGCGCGGATTTTATCGCCACCGCGCACCACCGCGAGGATCAGGCCGAGACGGTACTGCTCCAGCTCCTGCGCGGCACAGGCCCGCAGGGCTTGAGCGGCATTCCCCCGATTCGGGGCAAGATTATCCGTCCCCTTTTGGACACCCCTCGCTCGGACATCGAGCGCTACATTTCCGCAAATCACCTCTCCTACGTTACGGATGAGACAAATTTGGACATCGCCTACGCCCGCAACCGACTGCGCCTCTCCCTCTGGCCGGAGCTGGAGGCCATCAACCCGGAGCTGACGGCGCATATCTGTCACACCGCGGACATTTTACGTACCGAAAACGACTATTTAGACGCCGAAGCCGCCGCACTTGTGCCGCCAAGCGGCACGGAAATTCAGCGTGAAGCGCTGCTCTCCGCGCCGCAGGCGCTGCGGCCGCGAATGCTGCGGCTGCTGGTTTCTCGATTGCGCGTGGGCAAAAAGGACTTCACCGCCGCGCACTACCGCGCGTTGGAGCGTTTGTGCGAAAGCGGCGGGACGCTCTCCCTCCCCGGCGGCGCACAGGCCATCTGCCGAGGCGACACGCTCACGCTGACGCTGCGCCCCGAAACGCCGAAAACGCAGGTGTTGCGCATGGGCGGCAACGTCTTCGGCGCGTGGTGCATCACCCTTTCCGAGACACCGAGCGCGGATGCCCTCGCGGTGCAGCGCGATACGTGGAGCGTCCGCACATGGCAGCGCGACGACCGTCTGACACTGCCCGGCGAGCGCGGCGGGCGAAGCCTCAAGCGGCTGCTCGCCGAGCGCGGCATTGCGCCGCCGCAGCGCGACACATGGCCCGTCCTCTGCCGGGACGGGGAAGCCCTCGCCGTATGGCGCGTGGGCGTTGACACGAAGGCCCTGCCGACGCAGCTCGGCGATACCTTATACATCACCATCACAGAAAACAACGGAGGATAAGAGAGAAATGGCAAAAAGCAATATGGATCAGGACATCCTGAAGGTACTGCTGTCCGAGGAGGAGATCAAAAAGCGCGTGCAGGAGATGGGCGACCAGCTCTACGACGTGTTTCATGATAAAAATCCCATGTTCGTGGGCGTTTTGAACGGCTGCTTCGTCTTTATGGCCGATCTGGTGCGCGCCGCTCAGCTCAAGAGCGAGGTGGAGTTCATCGGCGTTTCCTCGTACAAGAACGCCACCAAGTCCTCCGGCGTGGTGCAGATCACCCGCGACCTCCAGCGCGACATCAGCGGGCGCGACATCATCGTCGTGGAGGATATTCTGGACTCCGGCAACACGCTCGCCTTTTTGAAGAGCTATCTGGCCACGAAGGGCGCGGCCAGCGTCACCATCGCCACACTGCTCGACAAGCCCGCCCGCCGCGAAAAGCCCATCAAGGCCGACTACGCGGGCTTCGTCGTCCCCGATGAGTTTGTGGTGGGGTATGGGCTGGACTACTGCCAGCAGTATCGGAATATGCCGTATATCGGCGTGCTGAAGCCGGAGATTTACAGTAAGTAACGCGGCGGGGGGAGGGCGCCCCGCCCTACGACCGCTCACCGAGGGCGCGTTCGCTGCATGGCGGGGCGTCGAGGACGCCGCCCCTACGGATGGTTTACCGAGGATATGTAAGGCATAAGTTTCAAAGAACAGGAAGTGAAAAGCACATGGAAAAGAAAGGCGGCAAGCGACTCAGCGGCGCGGCCGGGGAGGCCGCGCCGCTGAGTCGGGCGCAGCAGCTATGGAAGGACTACGGCTTCATGCTCATCACCCTCGCGGTGGTGTTCGTGGTGTTTCGTATCATCCTCCAGCTCGCCTACGTGCCCAGCAGCTCGATGGAGCCGACGCTGCCGACGAAGTCTCTGCTGGTCGGCTGGCGGCTGCCGTATCTGGTGGCCGACCCCGTGCCGGAGCGCGGTGACGTCGTCACCTTCTACAGTGACGAGCTGGAAAAGCTGCTCGTCAAGCGCGTCATCGGTCTGCCCGGCGACCACATCAGCTTCAAGGACGGCTATACCTACGTCAACGGCGAGAAGCTCAGCGAGGACTACCTGCCCGCGCAGGGCATTACGGAGAGCGTCCGCACAGACTTTGACGTGCCGGAGGGGCATCTCTTCCTGATGGGCGACAACCGCACCGGCTCAAATGACTGCCGCTACTTCAGTCAGCCCTATATCCCCGTGGAAAAGGTGCAGGGGAAGATGCTGCTGGTGGTGTCCGTTGGCTCGGGGCAGACGTGGCAGGGCATCCATGTGATTACGTAAAGGGGGAGAAGACATTTGACGGAAAGAAGACGGTTTCGGGGGATCTTCCTTGTGCTGATTCTGCTGGCGGCGGTGCTGGTCAGCTACACCCTCAGCAGCAATCGCCGCGCCGGGGACGTGTCTTACAGCCAGCTCCGCGAGTATCTGACGCAGGAGCAGGTCACGGCGCTGTCCGTGCGCGACACGCGCCTGACCGGGTCGCTGCGTGACGGCAGCGTCTTCACCTGCCAGCTTTACAGCTTCGAAACGTTTTATCACGACTTCAACGACCTCGTGGTGGCGCAGGCGGAGGCGGGCATTCTCGAGAGCTACGACTATCAGCCCGCGGCCTCGGATAGCTGGCTTCAGCGGCTGCTGCCCTATGTGCTGGCCGTTTTGGGCTTCGTGCTGCTGCTGAATCTGATGACGCGCATGAGCGTCAGTGTCGGCGGCGGGAACGACAAGATGGCGCGCTTCGGCGAGGCGCGGATTCAGGACATTCCCTCCGACGGCAAGAAGGTCACGTTCAAGGATGTGGCCGGCGCGGATGAGGAGAAGGAGGAGCTGGAGGAGATCGTCCAGTTCCTGCGCGACCCGGAGCGGTACACGAAGCTCGGCGCGCATATCCCCAAGGGCGTGCTGCTCGTCGGACCTCCGGGGACAGGCAAGACGCTGCTGGCCAAGGCCGTGGCGGGCGAGGCCGACGTGGCGTTTCTCTCCATCTCCGGCTCGGATTTCGTGGAGATGTACGTCGGCGTGGGCGCGAGCCGCGTCCGCGACCTCTTTGAGCAGGCGAAAAAGCAGTCGCCCGCCATCGTGTTTATCGACGAGATCGACGCCGTAGGCCGTCAGCGCGGCAGCGGCCTCGGCGGCGGCCACGACGAGCGCGAGCAGACGCTCAACCAGCTCTTGGTCGAAATGGACGGCTTCGCCGCCAACGAGGGCGTGGTGGTGCTGGCCGCGACGAACCGCGTGGACATCCTCGACCCCGCGCTGCTGCGGCCGGGACGGTTCGACCGTCAGGTGTTCGTGGGGCTGCCCGACATCAAGGGGCGGCAGGAGATACTGGCCATCCACGCCAAGGGCAAGCCCTTGGCCGAGGACGTAGACCTCTCCCGTGTGGCGCGCTCCACAGCGGGCTTCACCGGGGCGGATCTTGAGAACCTGCTCAACGAGGCAGCGCTGCTGACAGGCCGCCGGGGGGAGCAGCTCATCACCGAGGACGCCATCTCGCAGTCCGTCATCAAGGTCATCGCCGGGCCGGAGAAGCACAGCCGCGTCATCCCCGAGCAGGAGCGGCGGCTGACGGCGTACCACGAGGCGGGTCACGCCGTGGTCATCCACGCCCTGCCGCACCACGACCCGGTGCATCAGATCACCATCGTCCCGCGCGGTCAGGCCGGAGGCATGACCATCTTTCTGCCGGAAGAGGACCATTCCTACCGCTCCAAGACGTATATGACCGAGCAGATCGTCTCCCTCTTGGGCGGCCGAGCGGCCGAGGAGCTGGTGCTGGGCGATATTTCCACCGGCGCGTCCAGCGACATCCAGCGTGCCACCGCCATCGCAAGAAAGATGGTGGGGACATACGGAATGTCGGAAAAGCTGGGCAGCGTGGCGTTCGACGCGGGGACGGACGAGGTCTTCATCGGTAAGTCGATGGGTCACACGCGCCCGTACTCCGAGCAGACCGCCGCCGAGATGGACACGGAGATCCGCGCCCTCATCGACAACGCCTACGAGCGCTGTCGCTCGATCTTGAGCGAGAGCCGGGCGCAGCTGGAGGGCGTGGCCGCGTATCTCTTGGAGCATGAGACGATGGACGCGGAGACGTTCGAGGGGTATTTTGCGAAAGAATAAGAGAGCCCAAGGGGGGGCGGCGAATGCGAGACAAACCAAACACCGGGAGGCGGCAGCGCCTCCCGGTGTTTTTATATCGCCGATACGCCTATCGCCGATGCGGAAGAGATTTTTTAGAAATTTCCGCAAAATTTTCCTCTTTCCTCTTGCTTCGTTCAGGGGTGAACGCATATAATAATAGTATATAACGCCCCGTACCCCCGGCAACCCGCCCGTAGGGCGGCCTGCGCACAGGCCGCCCGCCTCCCTTTACACAAGGGAGGCGGACACCGTTGTCCACCCGTGCCCGCCAATCATTTCTTGCATCAAGGAGGAACACGCCATGAACCTGAAAAAACGCCTGCTGACACTGGCACTGTGCTTGACGGTGCTGCTGGGAACGCTGCCCACGAGCGTGCTGGCCGAGACCGCGGACAGCGGCGCGCAGGACGATGTCGCGCAGGGCGTTTCCTCCGTTTACGAGCTTGCGGACGACACGGAGACCACCTATGAGGTCACGGCGGACATTCAACCCATGATGGTCGCCGCCTTTGCCCTGAACAGCGCGAGCAACACGGACGCGCACACGCACTGCATTTGCGGCGGGTCAGTAACCACGGGTGACCATACGCACAGCACACCAGCACCCACATGGACGGCGTGGGACGGCACAAGCGATATAACATATACCAACGGTGTCGCTTATGTGTACCTGACCGCCGACGCAACACCGAGCAGCTCAATCGAGGTCACGGGCGGCCAGACCCTCAACCTCTGCCTGAACGGGAAGACGCTGACTAAATCCATCACGGTGAAGGGCGATGCCACGCTGAACATCTGCGACTGTAAAGGCGGCGGCGCGATCACGAGTACCAACGCTAATGCCATTTATGTGGAAACATTGTATTCCAGCAACGCAAATACAGTGCTAAACCTGTACGGTGGTAAGATCAGCACTTCTGACAATTCGACTGTATGCTTGAAAGACAATTATTCGGACGATAACCTCGCGGCGATATTCAATATGTACGGCGGCGAGGTGTATAATAGCGCCGACTGGCGCTACTTCGCCGTGGGCATCGAGCAAAGTGGATCTCGTTCATACAAAATTAATATTTATGGTGGGAGTATTACCAGCGAAAATAGTTCTGGAATATCTACGTGGCCCGATGGTAGGGCGGAGACTCTCGTTGCAGGGGGAACAATAAAAGGGAAAGACGAAATTATTGACGTACTCGGAAATCTGACCCTGTCCGGCAGCCCGACGATCACGCACACAGAAGACAGTGGGGCGGGCATTCACATCACGACCACCAATGTCGCCGAAACAGAAAACAATTACATCGCCGTGACGAACGATTTTGCCCCTGTGGGGACGATTTCGGTGGAAAAGTCCGTTGGCAGCTCCGGCAGCGTTGTGATCGCCCAACCCGCAGAAAGCAACAAGTCCCTGTCCGACAAGGCGAAGTATTTTGTCTCCTCGGAAGAGGGCTACTTCGTGGAGTGCAATAGTGACGGAAACCTCCAGCTCACCGCCTGCGCCATCACCGGGCAGCCCACGGCGGACAACCAATATACCGTCGCCGCCAGCGGCGGTAATGCCAACTCCGGCAAGGTGACGTATCAGTGGTACAAGGCGGTGGCGGGCGAGGTCACTGTGACGGATAAGAACGCCACGAAAGGCAGCAGCTCTTTCTATGACGACTATAGTAGCACATGGTCTGCCACCGTTATCCCAGAAAGTTCCGCCGATGTCACATGGGACGCCTTCACCCTGCACATGGCAAAGAACGACGTGCTGACGGTAAAGTACACGAACAGTCGCTACGGCAGCGACAGCAGCCAAGGTAGCTTCAACAGCTTCACGCTTACCGGGAACGGCAGTGAAGTCGACGGTGTAACGGGGAGTGAAGGATATTATACTACTACTAAAACCTTCACCGCTCCGGCGGACGGCGATTATACGCTAAACGTCACCGCAACACCGGGAAGCTATACAAGCAGCTATAACGGAGAAACTCATTATAATCTAAACTGCTACTTCTCCACCACCGTGACGGCGGACGTGGCGGGCGATGTCTTGAGCGGCCAAACCGCCGCAAAGCTCAACACCACGGCTGACGGCAAGTACCTCTGCGCTGTCACGTGGGAGGGCAAAACCACCCTTTACAGCAACGCGGTGACCCTGCACACGCATAGCTGGGGCGACGAGACTGAAACCACCAAACCCGCCACCTGCACGACAGCAGGCGAGAAGACCAAAACCTGCTCTACGTGCGGTGCAACCAGTACGGAAACCATCCCCGCAACGGGTCATTCTTACGGAGATTTGATTGCAGGAGTCAAGGCCACCTGTACAGCATCGGGAAGACAAGCGTATTACCGGTGTTCTGCCTGCGAAGGGTATTTCAAAGCAGACAAAACCGCTACAACATGGGACGACCTAACGATTGCCATCGACGAAACCGCTCACGCTTGGGCAACTGATTTCACGGTCGATAAAGAAACCACCTGCACCGAAGCAGGAAGCAAAAGTCAGCACTGCACCCGCACTGATTGCAATGCAAAACAGAATGTGACAGAAATATCCGCCACGGGTCACTCCGGCGGCACGGCGACTTGTACCAGCAAGGCTATCTGCACAACCTGCCATACGGCTTACGGTACGGTGAACGAAAACAACCACAGCTACGGCACACCGACATACACGTGGAGCGGCACAAACTGCACAGCTGCGCGGGTGTGCTCCCGTGATAATTGCAATCATGAGGAAACGCAGACCGTGACGGCGACTGTTACAAGAACGCAGGAAGCGACATGCACCCTCGACGAACTGTCCACCTATACCGCGA
>CAVGSO010000058.1:0-8509 GCA_963631875.1 Firmicutes bacterium CAG:341
AATCGGCATCCGTATCACCTCCTTTCGGAGATGTAGCCACAACCGCCCGCCGTTTTTGTAAACGTGTGATGCTCTACCCGAGAGCTTCCGCCCTCGGGTTTTATCTTAGCAGACACGGGGAATTTTGTCAATAAATAGTGTGCAAATCAACACCTTTCGCAGCTTCGGCGCATTTTTTCAGCCATTCGGCGGACGCGGCGGGATGGCTGCCTGCAGCGGTTTCGTTGGTGAGCATGAGGTGTTCCGCGCCGTCCCAGACGGCGGTGCAGATGTCCGAGACCTCCGCCCGGGTGGGGGTGGGGTGCGCCGTCATCGAGGCGAGCAGCTCCGTCACCACGAGCAGGGGCTTCCCCGCTTGGCGGCAGAGCGCGGCGATACGCTTCTGCGCAGCAGGGACGCGCTCCAAGCCCAAATTCGCGCCGAGATCGCCCCTCGCCGCCGTGACCACATCGCAGGCTTCAATCCACTCCGGCAGCGCGTTCAGCCCCGCCTCGTCCTCGACCTTGGCGTACAAAAGCGCGTGGCCGAGGCCATACTGCGCCATCGCGCGGCGCACCGCCGTCAGCTCCTCGCGGCTGTGGACGAACGGCTGCATGACCGCCGTCACGCCGCAGCTTGCTGCGTCTGATAAATCGGCGAGATCGTCCTCCGTCAGCGGCGGGAGACGGAGCGCCAGCCCCGGCAAGGCTACGCTTTTGCGCGGCGCGAGCTGCCCTGCGCGCATCACGCGGCAGAGGCCATGCGCCTCTAATTGCAGCACCGCGCCGCTGTCATCGAGGCGCAATTCCTGACCCGGCATGAGACATTCGGCGACATTCTTCGGCAGCATCAGTGCAGATAACGACACCGTCTCGCCCGCTTGGAGCGGCGCGGCGGGTATTTTTTTGCCCGTTCGCACCTCCGGGCCGCGCAGGTCGATGAGCAGTCCGACCTTTTGCGCCGTCTCGCGCTCCGCGCGGTGTAGCGCGTCGAGCCAGTCCGCCTTTTCGCGCAGACTGCCGTGGGACAGATTCAGCCGAAAGCAGCCGACCCCGGCGCGGATGACCGCGGCGATGGTGGGTGCGTCCTTGCACGTCTCGCCCAGCGTGGCGTAGTAGTTCATGTGTTGTCCTCCCTGTGAAAACGGTCGTACACGGCCTGCGCCGCCGCACGCGGCAGCACCTCGCACAGTGATTCCAGCGGCGCGGCCTTCACGCCGCGCACCGTGCCGAAGCGGCGCAGGAGTGCTTTCTTTCGGGCTTCTCCCACGGTCGGAATATCGTCAAGCTGCGATTTTTTGGCGCTTTTCGTGTGCTTTTGGTGGTGGTAGGCGATGGCGAAGCGGTGAACCTCCTCCTGCACCGTGCCGATGAGCGCGAAGAGCGCGGGCGAGCGGCGAATGCCCAGCTCCTGCCCCTCGGCGGTCATCAGGGCTCGTGTGCGGTGCTTGTCGTCCTTGACCATGCCCAGCACCGGGATGTCCAGCCCCAGCGACGTGACGACGGCCTCCGCCACCTGCGCGTGAACCTGCCCGCCGTCGATGAGCAGCAGGTCGGGCAGGGGCGCGAATTTCTCGTCGCCGTCCAGGTACCGCTGAAAGCGGCGCGTCAGCACCTCCTGCATCGCGCCGTAGTCGTCGGCGTGGGTGCACGATTCAATGCGGAAGCGGCGGTAGTCGCGCTTGAGCGGCCGCCCGTCCTGAAAGACGACCATGCCCGCCACCTGATCGTCGCCGCCGGTGTGGGAGATGTCGTAGCTCTCCATGCGGCGGGGCAGTGTCGGGAGCTTGGCGAGCGCCTGAAGCTGCCGCAGTGTGCCGTTGACGCGCTCGGCGCTGTCGGTCACGCGCTCGACCTCCTCGCGGGCGTTGCATCGGGCAATGTCCAGCAGCTCGCGCCGCTGGCCGCGCTGCGGCGTGCGTATGGCGACCGCGTGGCCGCACTGCTCGGAGAGGAGCGCGGCGAGCGTCTCCCCGTCCTCAATGGGCGCGGGGAGCAGGATCTCGCGCGGAAGCGGCGAGCGGTCGAGGTAATACTGCGGTACGACCTGTGACAGCAGTGCGCTCTCGCTTTCCGCCACGGTGGGAAAGACGGTCGTCTGCCGCCCCAGCAGGTCGCCGTTTTCGATGTGCAGCACGGCGCAGCCGGACTTGGCCGCGCCGTTGTACGCACCCCAGACGTCCGTGTCGGCGCAGATCCCGGCGATGACGCGCTGCTCCTTGCCCAGCACGGAGAGGGCGCGGATACGGTCGCGCAGGGCGGCCGCGCGCTCGAAGTCGAGCGCGTCCGCCGCCGCGTTCATCTCCTCTGTCAGCGCGGCGGTCACGCCGCGGAGCTTGCCGTCCAGCAGCGAGACGGCATCGCCGATACGGCGGCGGTACTCCGCCGCGTCAGGACCGTCCGGGCGGCAAAAGCCGTCGCATTTGCCCATGTGGAAGTTCAGACACGGGCGCTCCTTGCCGATGTCGCGCGGGAATTTCCGCGCGCAGGTGGGCAGACGCAGCGCACCGCAGACCGCCTCTAAGGCCAAATGCGTCTCACGCCGCCCGCCGTAGGGGCCGAAATAGCGCGCGCCGTCGTCTGCGGCGCGGCCGGAGAGCGAGAAGCGCGGGTAGGCATTTTTCATATCCAGCCGAACAAAGGGGTAGCCCTTGTCGTCCTTGAGCAGAATATTGTAGCGGGGCATATGCCGCTTGATGAGGGAGTTTTCCAGCACCAGCGCCTCAAACTCCGAGCGGACGATGATGGTGTCGAAGCGATCCACGTGGGCGACCATCAGCTTTGTTTTTTCGTTGTGTCCGGCGTTCTCCTGAAAATACTGGCTCACGCGGTTTTTCAGCTTCTTCGCCTTGCCCACGTAGATGACCTGCCCGGTCTTGTCCATCATCAGGTAGACGCCCGGCAGCAGCGGCAGGTCGTTGGCCTTGCGGCGCAGCTCATCTCGGGTCATACCCCTCACCTCATTATACCTTATCTTAATAGTGCCGCACCAGCCCGGCGAGCAGCAGCGTCGGCAGCAGCCACAGCACCTGATAGAGTACCATGGCCAGCGGTGTCAGCAGTGCGAAGCTGCCCACGGAGGTGAGGTAGTACGACAGCGCGATCCCCACCAATGCGCCGAGGTAGCTCAAGACCGTGGCGGTGCGGATGGCCTTGACCGCGCGGCGGCTCCCGGCCACCGACTCCGCGAGCGGCAGCAGCCCCTCGCGGCAGATGGCGACATACGGGGCTTCGCCGCGCTGATGCGCCAGCTCCGCCAAGGCAAGGCGCGTGGAGACGTTGGGGTAGACGGGCTTTGCGTCCACGCCGAACTTTCGCCGCAGCAGCCCCGGCGTTACGTTGCCGCCGCGCACCGCCAGCACCGGGGTGACGCGGACGCGGCGCAGTGTCCGCAGCGCCCACTCGGCGTTGCGGGAGGGCTGGTATTTGATGGCGAAGACCGCCGTCAGCGCGCCGTCCACAGCCAGAAAGACCCCGGTCGGCAGCTTCAGCTCGCGCGGCAGTGCCACCTTTCGCTTTTTCATGAAATATGCGCTGCCAAGCAGCACCGTCTCGCCGTGGATGGTGGCCTCCACGCCGCCCTCCTCGCAGAAGCGAAGCTCGTCCACGGTCAGGTGGGTACCGCCCTCGGCGGTGAGCTGACGCTCGAGCAGCGGCGTTAAATCGCTCCCGGCCGCCTTGGCCACCGAGGCGGCGTAGGACACGGCGCGGCTGCGTTCCTCGCCGAAGACCTTGTAGCCGTTGAGCGTCACCGTGCCGGGCGGGAACAAGTCCTCATCCGTCAGCACGAGGCGATTGGGGCGGCTGACCGCCCGCACCCCGGCATAGCCCGCGGCGGCGCACCCGCTGCGGGCTAAGCGGCGGGAGAGGTAGTGGAGCGGCAGCACCCCGGTCAGGGGGAGGGCAATACTCATACCCGCCGTGACGAGCGAGGTCAGCACCCACGGGAAGTCGCGCATTGCCTGTGTCGTCAAGCACACCACGCCGGAGAGGATCACCGCTGCCGACAGCACAAGCGGCAGCACATAGTTCTGCCACAGTCGCGCCGGGTCGGGGCGCATCGTCAGGCGGTAGAAGCCCTCGCCTTTTCCGAGCTGCTTGCACACGCCCGCCTCTGTGACGGAGGCGACGTAGGGCGGCTCGCCGTTTACCTCTAAGAGATGGTACGCGCTGCGGCGCGTGTCCGACTCTAAGTACAGTCCCCACTGACAGGCGACGACCAGCAGCGCACCGGCGGCGGCGTAGGGCGTGGCCAGCGTGCTGCCCGTCACGATACCGCAGACGCAGCACAGAAGCTGGGTCAGCACCGTCACGGCGGCGCACAGCTCACAGCCCACACGCCCCTGACGGAGCAGCTCGACGGCCTCCTGCCAAACGGGCAGACAGATGAGCGACACCAGCAGCAGCCCGCCACCCAGCGCGGCGCACCGCAGGGCGGCCTCGTCGAGCCATGCGGAGGGGAGCTTTTCCAGCTCCTGCAGGACGGCGGCGCACAGCAGCACCGCCGTGGGCAGCAGCGACAGCACGAGGCCGCGCTTTAAGCGGCGGCAGCGACGCTTTTCGTCGCGCAGGAGATCCTCCGTCAAGGGTTCGGGTTCGGGCGGCTCGACCTCCGCCTCCGCTTCCTCCGGCTCGTCGAAGAGCTGCTCGGTGTCCTGAAAGCGCGGGCGGCGCTTCTCCCCGCCGCGTTTTTCGCTCAGGCGGCGCAGCAGCGCACCCAGCCGCTCCGAAAGCGGCACGGGCTGCTCGATGATGCCGTCCTCCTCGTCCTCCAGCACCGCCTCGACGGTCTGGCTCATGATGTCCTTGAGCGCCACGCGATCCGGCGCGTCCGATCGATAGGGGGCGTCCGCCGGATCGGGTGTGGGAATTTTCTCCGGCACTGCCGCCGGGGCGGGCGCTTCTTCGATCGTCTCTTCCGGGACGGGCGGCGCTTCTGTCGGCGCTTCCGGGACGGGGACGGCCTCTGCCGCCTCCGTTTGGGCAGGCTGACGCGCACCCCGACCGTATTCGGCAAGGATAGCCTCTAACGAATATTCGTCCTCATCGGGGCGGTTTGCGGAATCGTTTCTGTCGTATTGCCTGCTCATGGTACCTCATATGTTCGCTTTTGTTCGCTTTTGTTCGCTTTTATTGCAGTCCCCGCTGCCGCACGGCCTCATACAGCAGTATCGCCGCGGCGGCGCTGGCGTTCAGGGACGAAATACGCCCCTTCATGGGGATGCTGACGAGGAAATCACAACTCTCGGAGACAAGGCGCGTCATGCCGCTGCCCTCCGAGCCGATGACGATGGCCGCCGCGCCCTTGAGGTCGGCGTCGTAGAGCGGCGTCGTGCCGTCCGCCGCCGTGCCGAAGACCCACACGCCCTGCTTTTTCAAATCCTTGAGCAGCGCAGGGATGTTCGGGACACGCGCCACGGGCATATAGCTCACCGCCCCGGCGGAGGTCTTGGCCACGATGGCCGTCAGCCCCGCGCTGCGGCGCTTGGGGATGACGACGCCGTGCGCCCCGGCGCACTCGGCGGTGCGTAGGATCGCGCCCAGATTGTGCGGGTCGGAGATCTCGTCGCACACGACGAGCAGCGGCGGCTCGCCCTTTTCGGCGGCGGCGGCGAGAATGCTTTCGACCGTCACGTATTCCCGCACGGCGGCCAGCGCGATGACGCCCTGATGGGCGTGGGTGCGGCTCATACCGTCCAGCTTGCGGCGGTCGGCCTCCACCACGACGATGCCCGCGTCACGCGCCTTGGAGGCGATATGTCCCAGCGTTTTGTCCGTCTCGCCCTTGGCGATGTAAATTTTGTCGATGGCCGTCTCCGTCCGGAGCGCCTCGATAACGGCGTTGCGCCCCTCGATGATGCCGTCCGCCTCCGCCTGCGGGAGCGGTCGGCGGTTTTCCGTGTCCTTCGTACCCATAAAATGACCTCGCTTCAAATCTATGGGAGCAGTATACCACATAATTCCCCTGATATAAAGCAGCATTCATGAAAAATTTACAGGAAAATCCATGATGCGCCGCTTGTGACTTTCCCGGTTCTGTGTTATACTGACCCCAATAAGCAGCTCTCTTGCCTGACGGGGAGGTCGGAAATATGGCAAATGACAGCGGAAACAACAATAAGAACAGCAAAAACAACAAGAACAGCAACCTGCGCGGTGTGCTGACGCTCATCACGTGGGCGTTGGTGCTGACGGTGGCGTTCAACTATTTCAACGCCTACAACAGCAACACCGCCAACAAGGCCACCAGCCATGAGATCAAGTACAGTGAAATGGTCGAGATGGTGGAGAAAAATCAGGTCGAGGAAATTCTGTTCAAGGACAGCACGATCTACGTCACCCCGGTGGAGGGCTACGTCTACACCGAGGAGATCACCGCCGCGGGCAAGACCGAGGAAAAGTCCTACAAGCAGGATGAGGACGGCTCGCTGACGCTCTACACCGCCTACCTGAGCAACAGCGACCTCCTGCCGCTCCTTGAAAAGCACAACGTGGCCTATACCGGCTACTATGAGGCGGAGATGAGTCCCATCCTGCTGCTGATGATCAACTACATCGTCCCGGTCATCATCATGGTGGGTCTGTTCATGCTGCTCATGCGTCTGATGAGCCGCTCCGGCGGCGGTGGGTTCGGCGGCCTCGGCAACGTGGGCAAGTCCAACGCCAAGGTGTATATGGAGAAGTCCACGGGCGTCACGTTCAAGGACGTGGCCGGGCAGGACGAGGCCAAGGAGTCGCTTGAGGAGATCATCGACTTCCTGCACAACCCCGGCCGCTACACCGCCATCGGCGCGAAGCTGCCCAAGGGCGCGCTGCTCGTCGGCTCACCCGGTACGGGCAAGACGCTGCTGGCCAAGGCCGTGGCCGGGGAGGCGGGCGTGCCGTTCTTCTCCATTTCCGGCTCGGGCTTCGTGGAGATGTTCGTGGGCGTGGGCGCGAGCCGCGTGCGCGATCTCTTCAAGGAGGCGGCCAAGGTCGCGCCGTGCATTATCTTCATCGACGAGATCGACGCCATCGGCAAGACGCGCGACAGCCGCTTCGGCGGCGGCAACGACGAGCGCGAGCAGACGCTCAACCAGCTCCTTGCCGAGATGGACGGCTTTGACCCGAGCAAGGGAATCATTGTGCTGGCGGCCACCAACCGCCCGGAGGTGCTGGACAAGGCGCTGCTGCGCCCCGGCCGCTTCGACCGCCGCATCACCGTGGATCGTCCCAATTTGGCGGGACGCTTGGCCACCCTGCAGGTACACACCCGCGGCATTCGTTTGGCGGAGGACGTGGACCTGAACAAGATCGCGCAGGCGACCGCCGGCTGTGTCGGCGCGGACCTTGCCAACCTCGTCAACGAGGCTGCGCTTCGCGCCGTGCGCAAGGGGCGCAAGGCCGTGAATCAGGACGACCTGCTCGTGTCCTTCGAGCTGGTCATCGCGGGCAGCGAGAAGAAGGGGACGGTCATCACCGAGGAGGAAAAGCGCATCATCGCCTATCACGAGGTCGGTCATGCGCTCGTGGCGGCCAAGCAGAAGAACGCCCAGCCCGTCAGCAAGATCACCATCGTTCCCCACACGCAGGGCGCGCTCGGCTACACGCTGCATCTGCCGGAGGAGGAGAAGTTCCTCATGTCCCGCGAGGACATTCTGGCGGAGATACGCACGCTGCTGGCGGGCCGCTCCAGCGAGGAGCTCGTCTGCAACACCATGACCTCCGGCGCGGCCAACGACATCGAGCGCGCCACGGAAATGGCGCGAAATCTCGTGGCGCGGTTCGGTATGTGCGACGAGTTTGACATGATGGCGCTCGGCTCGATTCAGAGCCAGTACCTCGACGGCGGGTACTCCATGACCTGCGCGCAGGAGACGTATGCCGCCGCCGACCGCGAGACGATCAAGATCATCCGCCAGTGTCACCGCGAGGCCAAGGAGATTCTCTCGGAGAACCGCGAGCTGCTGGATAAGATTGCGGCGTACCTGCTGAAAAAGGAGACCATCACCGGGCAGGAGATGATGGCCATCATCGAGGGGCGCGACCCCGAGACGGTGGACAACTACGGCGCGAGCCGGAAGACGGAGCAGAACCTCTTCCGCCCCAGCGTGCCGGAGACCATTGAAGCCCCGGCCAAGCACATCAACATCGTCTCCGAGCCTGTGCCGATGCCCGACTTCGACACGAAGAACGACGCACCCGCCGCGCCGAGCGATTCCGGCGAGCGCAAGCCGGACGAGGAGAACACCGACACGCCCGACGAGAACGATACGAAAACGCAGCGCTGAATATCAATCCGCCGAGGGAGGTGCTTTCGCAAGGAAGCACCTCCCTCGTTTTTGCAGCAAGCTTCGTCAAAAGCTCCAAAAATCGCACCCGGAAATTATGCAGCCCAACGAAAAACGGGAATTCCCCAAAAATCGCGTGACAATTCGGGCAAATATGCTATAATGACCTTACTCCCTCTCCTGTGAGAGAGGGAGTAAACGGGCGTTTCGGGCGAAGCCCGAAACAAATCGGCTCTGTGAGCCAAAAAATTTTATCTTTTT
>CAVGSO010000059.1:0-8293 GCA_963631875.1 Firmicutes bacterium CAG:341
GTCGTGAGCGAGACCGTCTCCACCAGCCGCGCGTATATCGACCTCAACGGTTCTTCGAGTGGGACGACTGCCACCACCACGACGGTAAAGAAGACCGCCTCTGCGAATACCTTTGACGCAGGTGTTGGCGTGTATGCTGCTACTGCCATCCTCTCCGTGACAGGTATGGCTTGGGTCGGCAAGAAGAAGCACTGAGCCACGTAAATACCGCAAAAAAGAGAACGGCGCAAGCCGTTCTCTTTTCGTCGAGTCAATGCGTGCCGTAGTTTTTTGGAACCTTGTTCTCCGAAGGATTGCACGGAGCTGTTTGACATTCTTCGCCGCCTATGGCATAATCAAAACAGGACTTTTTTGCGGTGCTTTGCCGAGAGAGAGTCGGACGCATAGATTTCCGCACTTTTCGGTGCGAGAGGAGGAGCTTCCATGGTTCGGCAGGAAACAAAACGCCATCGCCTGATCTTCAGCGGGGAGGAAGCAGCCGCGCTGCCGCAGGATCAGCCCTATATCGCCCTCGTCAGCTACTCGGACTGGCTGGACGGCCACTCCACGCTTATGCATTCTCATGAGGATTTGGCGGAGATATTGCTGATTTTGCGGGGACATGGACGCTACACGGTGGATTTGCGCGCTCAGGAGGTGTCCGCGGGCGATGTGATTCTCTGCAACGGCGGTGCGCTCCACGATGAGCTGCCGCAGAGCAACGAGCCGTACCAAACGCTCTGCGTCGGCATCAAAAATTTGCACCTGCCGAGCCTCCCGCCCTGCTGCTTCTTGGAGCGGAACGCCGACCCGCTGTTCCACAAGCCGGAGCAGTATGAGGATCTCAAGCAGCTTTTCTGTCAGATCGACCGCTATGCGGCGGAGCGCGAGTCCGGCTATCAAACACTGTGCCAATATTTGATGCTGGCCTCGCTGGAGCTGGTGAAGCGGATGGTGCAGGGGCGGACGGGGACGCCGCAGATGCAGGAGACCTCCGTTTTCGCGCAGATAGCCCGGTATTTGGATCGGCATTACGCGGAGGAAATTCCCATCGAGCAGCTCGTACACCAATTCTACATCAGCCCCTACCATCTCTCCCATATGTTCAAGCAGAAGACGGGCTATTCCGTCAAGCAGTATGTCCTGCGGCGGCGGATCGGCGAGGCGCAGATACGCCTCATCAACACCGAGGACAGCGTGCAGCGTATCTCCGAGGCGGTGGGTTTTGAGGACACCAGCTATTTTTCCCGTATTTTTTCCAAGTATACGGGCTTCACACCGACGGAATATCGCAAATATCGGACACAATAGCAGAAAAGTCCTATACAGAGCCGACTGCGCAGCGACAAAACGCCGCTGCGCAGTTTTGTCTCTTCCGTTTTCACGGCAGAGTGTCTATCATGTGGAGAGTACACAATGAGTGTACGGAAAGTGGAGAGTGCGAAGGGTTATGAATGCTATGAAAAATATCAACCGCTGTACGCTTCTTCGCCTGTGCGTGGGCTTTGTCCTCTGCGGCTTCGGCGCGTCCTTGTATGTCTACTGCGGCCTCGGCTCGGACGCCTTCAATGTGTTCAATCAGGGGCTTGCCCGTGTCCTCGGTATTCAGGTCGGGACGGTTTCATGCTTGGCGCAGGGCGCGGTGCTGCTGGCGGTGCTTCCGTTCGGAAAGCCGTTCCTCGGCGTCGGCACGATCGTAGGGCCGTTCCTGATCGGCGGCGTGATGAATATCTGCGGGGCTGCTTTCGCCGCGCCGCTTCAGGCGGCGGCGCTTCCGCTGCGGCTGTGCGTGCTGCTGCTCGCGCCTGTTTCCATAGGCTTCGGTGTCTCGCTTGTGAAGCGATCGGGCATGGGGCTGGCGCCCTATGACATCATACCGCTCATCCTCAGCCGCAAGATCAGCACACTGCCGTTTTCCGCTATCCGTATCGGCGTAGACGCGGTTTCATTTTTGGCGGGTGTGCTTTTGGGCGGCACGGTCGGGGTCGGCACAATTCTGTCCGTCGTGCTGACCGGCCCGGCGATTCAAGCGGCCTCTACGGTGCTGACGCACTCGGCAAAGGCGCGGGCGCTTTGATTTTCAATTTTTCACAGCTTACAAAAAGGGAGACATCGTGCGGGTGTCTTCCTTTTTGGCGTTGATGGCTTTTTTGCCGTGTCACAGCAGTTTGCTTTTCTGTCCCAGCAGGTATCGGATAAATGTTTTGCTTGCCAGCGGCAGTGTGTTTTTGTCCTTGGTGACGATGCTCATCGTGCGGATGATGGTCGGCTCGATGGGTAGTGCCACCACGTCGTAGCTCGTCTTGTGCAGGACAAGCTTGGTCAAGACGGAAACACCCAGTCCCTGCTCCACCATGGAAAGGATAGAGTAATCGTCGTGGACACGCAGCCTGACGTTCGGGGTGATACCCGCCGCGTGGAATGCCTCCAAAGGCTCGCTGTATGCGCCCTCCTCCAGCAGCAAAAACGGCTCTTCGGCCAAGTCCTCAAGCACGAGAGACCTTCTTTCGACCAGCGGATGGTGCTTCGGCAGCACCGCACGAAACTCATCGGATTTGATAATAGTCGTTTCCATGCCCTTGACGGCGTGAGGGCTCACGAAACCGAAGTCCACCGCCCCGGTACGCACCCACTCGGGGATGCTGGTGTAATCGCCCTGATGCAGCACGATTTGAATGTTCGGGTGTTCCTGCCAAAACGCGCGAATGATCCCCGGCAGCCAGTGCGCCGACACACTGGATACTGTCCCGATACGCACGACACCGGAATCCAGCCCTCGGATTTCGTCCGCCGTGTGGCGCATGGCCTCGTATTGCAGCACAGAGCTTTGAATGGAGGGATACAGCCTTTCACCCTCCGGCGTCAGGCGAATGCCGTAGCGGGAGCGGTACAAAAGCTTGATGGACAATTCTCTTTCCAGTGACGCGACCATCTGGCTGAGGGCGGGCTGCGTGTAGCCCAGCAGCTCCGCCGCCTTTGTGAAGCTGCCGAGTTCTATGACCTTCAGAAGTGCAAGATACCGCTCCATTTTCAAATAACCTTTCTACATATTCACATAACAAACATCAATTTTACTTATTTATATCCTGAGTATATAATGAGGACGATCGAAAGTCAAGGAGATGAAGAGAATGTCAAAAAAAGAGCTGCTGGCCGGTGCGAAGGCTGCGCTGTCCATCTGCCTCGGGTATATCCCTATTGGGATTTCCTACGGGCTGCTGGCGGTACAGGCGGGCCTGACGCAATTCGAGACGGTACTCATGTCGGCACTGGTGATGGCCGGATCTTCGCAGATGATGGTCGTGGGGATGATCGGCAAGGCTACGGTGCTGACCATGATCACCGCCGTCTTCTTCGTGAACCTGCGGCACTTGGTGATGAGCAGCGCGGTCATGAGCCGCCTGACACCGACGTCACTGGGGACGAAGCTGCTCGGCGCGTTCGCGCTCTGCGACGAGTCCTTTGCCGTCTTTTCCCTCTCGGGCAGCCGCAGTGCCGCCCATCTGATCGGCGCGAACGCCGTCCTGTACGGCACATGGGTGGCATCGTCAGCGCTCGGCGTTGTGATCGGGCAATTTTTGCCGGAGGTGGTGGCCAAGGGCTTTGGCGTGGCACTGTACGCCTCGTTCCTCGCCCTGCTGCTGCCGAGCGTGCGGAAGTCCCATAAAATCGCCCTGCTGATCTTGCTGACCGCCGTGATGAACACGCTCTTGCAGCTTTTCCTACCTGTCAGCTGGGCGGTAATCCTGTCCATGGTAGCCAGTGCCGCTATCGGAACATTCTTCGTGGAGGTGCCGGATGATGAGCAGAACTGACGTGTACCTACTAATTCTCGGCATGGCGGTGGTGACATACATTCCTCGTGCCCTGCCCGCCTTTCTGATGGACAAGCTGGCGCTGAACGGTCGGGTGAAGCGTTTCTTGTCTCTGCTGCCCTATACGGCGCTGTCCGCTCTGATTTTCCCAGGGGTTTTCTCCGTGGACGCGGAGCATCCGCTGTTCGGTATCGCGGGAGCTGCCGTCGCGGCGGTGCTGGCACTGAAAAAGTGTCCCCTGATCGTCTGCATACTGGCCGCAGTTGGCTTGAACTGTGTCATGTACCTGATGATTTAAAAACAATTTTCAAAATGATGAAAGGAGTTATCTCTCATGTCAACCCTACCTATCACCCCTATCCACACAAACAACGCCCCTGCGGCCATAGGCCCGTTTTCCCAAGCGTGTATTGCCGGAGATTTCCTTTTCATCTCCGGACAAGGCGGCATTTCGCCGGAGAGCGGGAAGGTCGCGGGCAGCTCGCTGGAGGCGCAGGCCGAACAGCTCATGCAGAATTTGAAGGCAATTTTGGAGCAGGCGGGGACAGATTTCTCGCGTGTGGTGAAGGCAACCTGCTTTCTGACGGACATGAACGATTTTTCCGCGTTTAATGCCATCTACGCAAAGTATTTCACATCAAAGCCCGCCCGCAGCTGTATTGCGGTCAAGGCTCTCCCGATGGGTATTCTGTGTGAAATCGAAGCCATCGTCTATTTGGGAGAATAATCCTTCGCATCTCAAAAAACTTCAAAAAGGAGCTGCTTATTATGAAACAGTATACTGTGGACGCCTTTACAGACAAGGTTTTCGCTGGCAATCCCGCCGCCGTCTGTGTGATGGACAAGTGGCTGGATGACCGCACCATGCAGAACATCGCCATTGAAAACAATCTCTCCGAAACCGCCTTTGCCGTTCGGGAGGGCAGCGTATATCATCTGCGCTGGTTTACTCCCGGCGGCGAGGTGGAGCTGTGCGGCCACGCAACGCTGGCCACCGCCTATGTCATCACCCACGTTGTCGAGCCGGAGCTGAAAACCGTGGCGTTCGACACGCTCAGTGGATGCCTGACCGTGGAAAAGCAGGGCGAACTGCTGATGATGGATTTTCCCTCGTTTGACTTGAAGCCCATTGCCATCACGCCGGAGATCGTGAAAGCCTTGGGCGGTATCGTGCCTAAAGAAGCCTATTTCGGCTCAGACATTATGTGCGTGCTGGAGAATGAGGAGCAGGTGCGGCAAGTCGTGCCTGAGCTGACACTGATGAAGCAGATGGACGGCGTGTGCTTCCACATCACTGCGCAGGGCAGTGCGTATGACTGCGTGACCCGCAGCTTCGCACCGAAATGCAATGTGGCAGAAGATCCCGTCTGCGGTCGCGGACATTGCCATGTCATTCCCTACTGGGCAGGGCAGACAGGAAAAACGGAGTTTACAGCGTATCAGGCATCCAAGCGCGGTGGTGTACTGTACTGCACCTACGCTGGAGAGCGCACGCTGCTCCGCGGCAAAGCAGCGTTGTTTGCTGCGTCGGAAATTTTTATTTGATTCGTTAAAAGACGAAACAAGCCTCCCCGAAGCCTTACGGCTTCGGGGAGGCTTCTCTTGCTTTTTACAGCTTTGCCCGTTCCTTCCCGTACGGTGTATGCCTCGCTCAACGGCGGACTTCCAGCGCCTGTATCTCCTGCGAGATGCGCTCGGCGTATTCCATCGTCAGCTTGCGGGCATTTTCATAGGCTGCATCGTCCATCCGCGCCAGCGGGGCGGAGACGGACATGGCGAAGAGCAGCTTGTCGCCGCTGCAATAGATGGGCGCGGCCACGCAGCGCAGCCCGGCGTTGAACGCCTGATCGTCCAGTGCATAGCCGTCCTGCCGCGCCTTACGCAGCATGGCGAGGAACTCCGCCTCGCTCTGCGCTATGGCGTCGGCGTTCGTCTCATAGACCCATTTCTGCGCGCTCTCGCTCATGTGGCTGAGAAACACGCGGCCAACGCCTGTGCAGTGCGCGGGGAAGGCCGTGTGCAGCGGGAAGTTCGGGCGCAGGATGAAATGCGTCTGCGCGGTGTAGATGTTGCTGATCTTATCGCCGGAGCAGACGGTGACGTTCACGTTCTCTTCGGTCACGCGGCATAGCTCGTCCGCGTATTTGAAGGCGATATTCTGATACTCTCGATACGCGCTGCACTTGCTCGCGTCGGCGAGGAACTTCGTGCCGAGACTGTACTTCTTGTTCTCGCGGTTCTGCGCCAGCAGCCCTTCAAATTCCAAGCTCTGAATGATACGGTGAACGGAGCTGACGGGCATTCCGACCTGCGCGGCAATGTCGGAGATCCCCAGCTCGTGCGTGTCGCTTTGGAAGCAGTCCAAAATGTCAAACGCCTTTAACAGTGTGGTCATGTAGGGATTGTTCATGGAGAGAGACCTACCTTTTTCATAATCAATGAAATTGTACCATGACTTTTCGGAAAAGGCAACAGCAATTTTGGAAAAGAACGGATGAAAAACGGAAAAGTAAAATTTGTTATTTTCATAGTGCGGCGGGACGCATATACAGTGACAACGGAAAATGCCGCTCAAAAACAGGTGACATATGCGATTTAAACGCGGATTTTGGCGTTTTGCACAAAGCTTGCGTGAAAATTTTGTGAATATCGTTTTCCACATACCGGAAAAACGTATTGCATAGTTTTCTCGTTTTTGATACGATTGTCGCACAAAGCGGAAAAGAGCAGCGAACTCAATTCCGAATTTCCTGCCCATGAGCGCAGAGTTAGGAGAATAATACATGGATTTTACGCTGTCGAAGGAGCATGAAATGCTCCGCAAGATGTACCGTGAATTTGCGCAGACCGAGGTCAAGCCCTTGGCCGCCGAGCTGGACGAGGAGGAGCGTTTCCCGAAAGAGACGATCCCCAAGCTGGCGAAGCTGGGGATGCTGGGCATCCCGTTCCCGAAGAAATACGGCGGCGCGGGCGGCGACAATCTGGCATACGCCATGTGCGTGGAGGAGATTGCCAAGACCTGCGGCACAACGTCCGTGATCATCTGCGCCCACACGTCCCTGTGCAGCTACCCCATCTACGCCTACGGCACGGAGGAGCAGAAGATGAAGTACCTGCCCGACCTGCTCAGCGGTAGGAAGCTGGGCGCGTTTGGTCTGACCGAGCCGGGCGCAGGTACGGATGCCTCTGGCCAGCAGACCACCGCCGTGCTGGAGGGTGACCACTATGTGCTCAACGGCGTGAAGTGCTTCATCACCAATGCCACCGAGGCGGACACGTTCGTGGTCTTCGCCATGACGGATAAGTCCAAGGGCAACCACGGCATTTCCGCGTTCATCGTGGAAAAGGGCTACAAGGGCTTCTCCATCGGCAAGCATGAGAAGAAGATGGGCATTCGCGGCAGCGCGACCTCCGACCTGATTTTCGAGGACTGCATCGTTCCCAAGGAGAATCTGCTCGGACAGGAGGGTAAGGGCTTCAAGGTGGCTATGGGTACGCTGGACGGCGGCCGCGTGGGCGTGGCGGCGCAGGCACTGGGTATCGGCGAGGGCGCCATCGATGAGGCGGTTGCCTACACCAAGGAGCGCGTCCAGTTCGGCAAGCGCATTTCCCAGTTCCAAAACACGCAGTTCCAGCTGGCGGATATGAAGGCGCGCGCCGATGCGGCGCAGCTGCTGGTCTACCGCGCCGCCTGCGCCAAGGATGCGGGCGACCCCAACACCGGCTTCTATTCCTCCATGGCGAAGCTGTTTGCCGCCGAGATGGCCTCCGATGTGACCCGCCGCGCTGTCCAGCTGTTCGGCGGCTACGGCTACACCCGTGAATATCCCGTAGAGCGCATGATGCGCGACGCGAAGATCACGGAAATTTACGAGGGCACCAGCGAGGTCCAGCGCATGGTCATTTCCGGCAAAATGGGCGTTAAATAAGAAGGAGCAATAGAGACTATGAAGATTCTTGTTACTGTTAAGCAGGTCCCCGATACCTCCGGTAAGGTGGCCGTGAATCCCGATGGTACGCTGGACCGTGCGTCCATGCAGACCATCATCAACCCCGATGACCTGAACGCCGTCGAGGCCGCGCTGGCTCTCAAGGACGAGCTGGGCTGCAAGGTCGTGGCGTTCACCATGGGTCCCCCTCCCGCCGAGGGCATGCTCCGTGAGCTGATGGCCATGGGCGTGGACGAGGGCGTGCTCATCACCGCCCGCGAGTTCGGCGGCTCCGACACGTTCGCCACCTCTCAGATCATCGCCGCCGGCATCGACACCTACGGCGTCGAGAAGGACGACATCATCCTCGCCGGCCGTCAGGCCATCGACGGTGATACCGCACAGGTGGGCCCGCAGATCGCCGAGAAGCTGCATCTGCCGCAGGTCACCTACGCGGGCGAGATCAAGAAGGACGGCGACACGCTGACCGTCAAGCGCATGCTGGAGGACGGCTACATGACCGTCAAGGTCAAGACCCCCTGCATGATCACCTGCATCAAGGAGCTGAAC
>CAVGSO010000060.1:0-7973 GCA_963631875.1 Firmicutes bacterium CAG:341
CCGACGCTTGTCGGGGGAGGCTCTTTTATGTGCGCGCAGCCGTCAGCACTTGCCGAAAAAGCTGCACAGCAGCTTCAGCAGGGAAGCGCAGTCAAAATTGCAGAACATACTGTGACCTCCTGTGTGAGATTTCCCGGTCGGGATGGTCACATTGTAACCGTTTTGTAACCGGTTTGCAAATGTAATGTTTTCCAGCTACAAAATGAGCAGCAGCCCGATGGCGATGAGCAGCTCCTCGTCTGCCTTTTGCCGCGATAGATAGAACAGTAGGAAAAGAAGCAGCACGTCGCCCGCGTCCAGATCGCTCAAATGCAGCCGCGATAAGAGGTCGTTGAAAAGCCCGCGCTCCGGCGCGTCCCTCGGCGGCGGAGGCGCTCTGCGCGGCGGCGCATCGTCCGAAAAGGGGACGCGCTCGTAGCTGCCGTCGTCCCCACGCACGTAGCGGTTATACAGGTGTACCACCGCCCTCCCCGAGAAATCGCTTGCCGATGCAGATGAGGCGGGCGAGACGCGCGGCGCGCTCCACCTTGTGTTGCTTTTCCTCCTTCAAAAAGGGACGGAGGGCGAAAAGAAGCTGCGTGGTGCGGCTATCGTCACGAGAAATTTCTTGTAGAAATGGCAGAAATTTTGCGATAAGCTGCGGGTCAATGTCGGTAAAAGGTGGCGGATTTTGCTGTGCTTCGCCGCCGCCGGAGAGCTGCCGCGCGAGCTGCACGATGCGGCTCATGCTGTCGGGGTCGGACAGCAGCGTATTCAGTTTTTCGTTCATATCCTCCACGCTGCCACCTCCGTTTCATCTGCCTATTCCTGCAATTTTCGCTCCAGCCGAGAGACAAGCTCCGCGCCCTGCGGGCTGGACAAAACCCGCGAGAGCAGGGCGGAAAGCGTTGATGTATCACCGCTTGCGGCTTGTTTTGCCGCTTGGGAAAGTGCCGCGCTGTCGCCGCCGGAGAGCATATTGAGCAGCATTTGTCCATCCTGCGAGTGCATGACATTTTTCAAGGCGCGCGGGTCGCTCTTGAGCTTATTGACGATATCTCGTTCTTCCATCCTTTTTCCTCCTTACGCTGACCGTTACTGTCCTATCCTATGAAAGTGCAGTGAAAAATGTGCCTGTCCGTTCCGTTTGACTGCATTTTAGCGGCGTTTTATGACCGTTTAGCGGCGTTTTATGACCGTTTAGCGGCGTTTTATGACCGTTTAGCGGCGTTTTATGACCGTTTAGCGGCGTTTTATGACCGTTTAGCGGCGTTTTATGACCGTTTAGCGGCGTTTTTTGACCGCTTGACGGCTGAAAATGAGGGGATATGAATAAAGTGGTGCATAAAGGTGCGCGGGAAGCGGGGAATATACAATATTTATTCCGAAACGGCTTGAGGGTGGTTGTCAATTCTTTTTTCTTATGGTATACTACCATCGATTGACAAGGGCAAATGCCCGTGAGGATAAAGGACGGGAAATCGAATTGATTTTGGAGACGATACGAGAGCCGGCGGACGTGAAGCGTCTGTCGGCGGAGGAGACGGAGCGGCTCTGTGACGAGCTGCGGGTGTTTTTGGTGGAGCAGGTGTCAAAAACAGGCGGACACCTTGCGTCAAACCTCGGTGCGGTGGAGCTGACGGTGGCGCTCCACCGTGTATTTGACACCGCGCACGATCGTCTGGTGTTCGACGTGGGACACCAGTGCTACGTGCATAAGGCACTGACCGGACGGCGGGAGCTGTTCGGCACGCTGCGCCGCTTCGGCGGCCTCTCCGGCTTTCCCAAGCCCTACGAGAGCTGCCACGACGCCTTCATGGCCGGACACGCCTCGGATTCCATCTCCGTGGCGCTCGGCATGGCGCGTGCGAGGACGCTGCTGGGGAAGGACTATCACGTCATCGCCCTCATCGGCGACGGGGCGTTCGGCGGCGGGCTGAGCTTCGAGGGGCTGAACGACGCGGGAGGCAGCGGCGAGCGGCTCATCGTGATACTCAACGACAACGGGATGTCCATCAACGCCAATGTCGGCGGAATGTCGCACAATCTGTCGAGGCTGCGCACGGCGGCGAAATACTACAAATTCAAAAAGGGCTACCGCGCGACGCTGACGCGCTTGCCGGGCGGGCGGACGCTCTACAAGATGAGCCACACCGTCAAGACGGCGCTCAAGCGGTCGCTTCTGCCCCCGGTCAGCACGATGTTCGAGGGGATGGGTTTTGCGTACATGGGGCCTGTGGACGGTCACAACGTGGAGCGGCTCACCGCCGTGCTGCAGATGGCGCGGGAGGAGACACGCCCCGTGCTGGTACACGTCCACACGGTCAAGGGCAGCGGCTACGAGCCGGCCGAGCGCGAGCCGAACCGCTTCCACGGTGTTGCGCCGTTCGACCCGGTGACGGGGAAAGCAAAGGGCGCGTCCGCGCTGACGTTTTCCGACGTGTTCGGCGAGACGCTGACAAAGCTCGCCGCAGAGGATCACCGCGTGTGCGCCATCACCGCCGCGATGACCGAGGGGACGGGGCTGGCAACATTCCGGCAGACGTTTCCCCGGCGGTTTTTCGACGTGGGGATCGCCGAGGGTCACGCCGTGGCGATGGCGGGCGGCATGGCCAAGCAGGGGATGACCCCGGTCTTCGCCGTGTACGACAGCTTCCTGCAGCGCGGGTTTGATATGCTGGTGCAGGACGCGGCGCTGGAGGGGCTGCACGTGGTGCTGGGCGTGGATCGCTGCGGCCTCGTGGGCGCAGACGGCGAGACGCACCACGGCTGTATTGACTATCTGCCGCTCATTCCGGGGATGACGGTCTACGCCCCGGCGAGCTTTGGCGAGCTGCGGCGGATGCTGCACCGCGCGGTGCTGGAGGAAAAAGGTCCTGTGGCCGTGCGCTATCCGCGCGGCGGCGAGGTGGGCTATGACGGCGAGGGCAGCGACGAGGACGTGACGGTCTTCGGCCGCGGCACGGCGGCGGTCGTCACCTACGGGATTTTGACGGGACAGGCGCTTGCGGCCTCAGAGCTTCTGAAAGGGGAGGGCATCGAGGTGCGCGTCGTGAAGCTCAACCGTGTTGCGCCGCTGAACGCGGAGGCAATCTGCAAAGCCCTACGAGGCGTGACACACCTTGTCGTGGCGGAGGATCAGCTCTGCGCGGGCTGCGCCGGGCAGCGGCTGGCCGCACTCATCGCGCAGCGGGGCTGCCACGTGAAGCTGCGGCTGCAAAACGTGGGCGGGACGCTGCCGCCGCAGGGGTCGGTAGGCGAGCTGTGGCACGCCTTGGGACTGGACAGCGAGGGCATTGCCAAGGCGGTCAGGGAGGTCATATCGTGAGCAAGAAGATACGCTTGGACGTGCTTTTGACGGAGCGCGGCCTGTGTGAGAGCCGCCAGAAGGCGCAGGCGACCATCATGGCGGGACTCGTTTTTGTGGACGGGCAGCGTTCGGATAAGCCCGGCACGGCGGTGGCGGAGGACGCCGACGTCGAGGTGCGCGGCCACGCGCTGCGCTATGTGAGCCGGGGCGGGCTGAAGCTGGAAAAGGCGATGGCCGAGTTCTCCATCGATCTGACGGGCAAGGTGTGCGCCGACATCGGCGCGTCCACGGGCGGCTTCACGGACTGTATGCTGCAAAACGGCGCGAAGAAGGTCTACGCCGTCGATGTCGGCTACGGTCAGCTCGACTGGCGGCTGCGCAACGACGCGCGTGTCGTCTGCTTGGAGCGCACGAACGCCCGCTATCTCACGCGCGAGCAGATCCCGGAGACGCTGGATTTTGCGTCCATCGACGTGAGCTTTATCTCGCTCAAGCTTATTTTCCCGGCGCTGTACGGTCTGCTGGCTGAGGGCGGCGAGGTCGCCTGCCTCATCAAGCCGCAGTTCGAGGCGGGACGGGAAAAGGTGGGGAAGAAGGGCGTCGTCCGAGACGCAAGGGTGCACGGCGAGGTGCTGGAGCACTTCCTCATCCATGCAAAGGAAAATCACTTTACAGTGCTTGGCATTACATATTCTCCCATCCGGGGGCCGGAGGGGAATATCGAGTACCTCGGCTTTTTGCGAAAGAGCGGGGAGAGCGACTGCGTGCCGGATATTGAGGCGTTGGTGGCGCAGTCTCACAGCGAGTTGAAGGAGGGACACGGAGAAGCATGAAGCGAGTGATCCTATGCCCGAATCCGTATCGGGACAGTGAATTGCGGGTCGCCAAGCGTTCCCGGGAAATATTGGAGGGGATCGGCTTTGAGACGGTGGTGTGTCTCCCGTTCAGCCGCGAGGGGTACGACGATCAGCTCGGCGTACCGATACGGCAGCTCCAGCAGGAGATCAAGCGCGCCGACCTCCTGATCGCCTTCGGCGGGGACGGCACGATCCTCCACCTTGCGCGGACGGTGGCACTGCACAACGTTCCGGTGCTGGGCATCAACTTGGGCAGCCTCGGCTTCATGTCGGAGCTTGAGCCGAACGAGCTGGAGCGGCTGCACGATCTGAAGGACTGGGCGTTCAGCGTGGAGTCGCGCATGATGCTCGACGTGACGGTGCTGCGCGACGGCAAGCCCGTCTACAACAACATCGCCCTCAACGACGGCGTTATCTCCAAGGGCAGCATCGCCCGCGTGGTGCGGCTGGACGTGGCCACGGAGGAGGGACGGCTGACGAACATCACCGGGGACGGCGCGATCGTCTCGACCCCTACCGGCTCGACGGGCTACTCGCTGGCGGCGGGCGGGCCGATCGTGGAGCCGACGGCGAGGAATCTGCTGCTCACGCCGATCTGCCCGCATTCCTCCCGCGCCAGCAGCTACGTCCTCTCGCCGGAGCATACCATCACCATCGAGGCGGCGGACGCGAACCGCAAGTTCGTCTATCTCTCGGTGGACGGCGGCAAGGCGTTCTCGCTGCGAAACGGAGACAAGGTGCGCGTGCGGCAGTCGAAGTTCGTGACGCGGCTCGTGCGGTTGAGCAAGAAGAGCTTCTGTGAAATTTTGGACTCAAAAATGAGCATGGAGGTACTCAAGCATGAAAAATGATCGCCAATCCATGATCTTGCAGGTCATCGAGGAGGAGACGGTGGAGACGCAGGAGCGGCTGATGCAGCTTCTCACGGAGCGCGGCTTTGCCTGCACGCAGGCCACCGTGTCCCGCGACATCAAGCAGCTCCATCTCCTGAAGGTGCCGGACGGGCGCGGGAGCTACCGCTACGCCGTCTCGGAGCAGAAGACGAAGCTGAATTTTGAGGATAAGCTGCGCACGATCTTCCGCGAGTGCGTCCTGTCGGCGGAGAATGCGCAGAATCTGGCGGTGCTGAAGACCCTCAACGGCATGGCCAACGCGGCGGCGTTCGCGCTGGACAACATGGAGGGGACGGACATCGTGGGGACGCTGGCCGGGGACGACACGGTGCTGCTCGTCTTCCACGACGCCGCCCACGCTTCGGATTTCTGCGAGCAGGTGCGGCAGATGCTGCACTGAGGAGGCACGTATGCTGGAATTGCTGCACATCGAGAATATTGCCATCATTCAGGAGGCGGACATCGTCTTTGAGCGCGGCTTCAACGCGCTGACGGGTGAGACGGGCGCGGGCAAGTCGATCGTCATCGACGCGCTCAGCGCCGTCCTCGGGCAGCGCACCAGCCGTGAGCTGATACGCACCGGGGCGGAAAAAGCCTTCGTGGGCGCGACGTTTTCCGAGGTGGACAGGGCTTGGGCGGAGTCGCTGGGCGTGGCCACGGAGGAGGACGGGACGATCCTTTTGCAGCGGGAGATCCACGCGGACGGGAAGAACGTCTGCCGCGTGAACGGACGGCCCGTGACCGTCGGGCAGCTTAAGGCGCTGGGCGGAAGGCTGCTGAATATCCACGGGCAGCACGACGGGCAGGCACTCATGGACGAGGAGCAGCATTTGACGTTTCTCGATAGCTTTGGGAAGACGGAAAACCTTTTGGCGGTATATGCCGAAAAGTATAAACGCTTTACAGATATTCGGCGGCAGATGCAGTCGCTTGAGATGGATGAGGCGGAAAGGGCGCGGCGTGTGGACACGCTGCGCTATCAGATAGAGGAGCTGCGCCGCGCGAAGCTCCGCCCCGGCGAGGAGGAGGAGCTGAACGGGCGGCGTGGGCTGCTGCGCAACGCCGAGAAGTTTTTATCGGCGGCGGCGGAGGCGGACTATGCCCTCAACGGCGACGACAACGGCGGCGGTGCGCTTGCCGCCTTGCGTCAGGCGCAGGACGCGCTGGGCGCGGTGCGGCATTTGGATGACGGGTTCGGTCGGCTCTGCGAGCGGCTGGGCGCGGCGTACAGCGAGGTGTACGACATTGCCGCCGGGGTGGAGGATACGCGCGGCGAGCTGGATGTCTCACCGGGGGAGCTGGACCGTGTCGAGGGGCGGCTTGACCAGCTCTACCGCCTGAAAAAGAAGTACGGTGCGACGGTGGAGGAGATGCTGGACTATCAAGCGCGCTGCGAGGCGGAATTAGAGCAGATCGAGGACGCGGGCGACACGCTGGCGCGGCTCTCGGATGAGCTGAAGAGGGCAGAAAAGGCCGCGCAGGGCGCGGCGCAGACGCTCTCCGAGGCGCGCAGGGCGGCGGCGGAGCGGCTGAGTACGCAGATCTTGGAGGAACTGCGGCAGCTCGACATGGGGAAGCTGCGTTTTGCGGTGGATTTTGCCGAAAAGCCGCTGGACGCAGACGGCGCGGATGCGGTGCGGTTTCTCATGTCCGCCAACGTGGGCGAGGCGCTGCGTCCCATCCACAAGATCGCCTCCGGCGGTGAACTGGCGCGGATTATGCTGGCGATGAAGAACGTCCTCTCCGAGCAGGACAAGGTCGCCACGCTTGTCTTCGACGAGGTGGACACCGGGGTCAGCGGCCGCGCCGCGCAGAAGGTGGCGGAGAAGATGGCGCGGATCAGCCGGTGCAAGCAGGTGCTGTGCGTGACGCACCTGCCGCAGCTCGCGGCGATGGCGGACACGCATTTCTCCGTGGAAAAGGGCGAGCGCGACGGGCGCACCTATACGCAGGTGCGGCGGCTGGACAGGGAGCAGCGGCGGCAGGAGCTGGCGCGGCTCACGGGCGGCAGCCATGTGTCCGAGACGATGCTGCGCGGTGCGGAGGAGCTGCTGACGCAGGCGGAATCGTTCCGCGCCAAATTGTAAAAAACCTTTCTCTTTGTGAAAAAAGAGGTTGACAAACGAAAAAAATCTGCTACAATAGCCTCAACTTGATACCGCAACAGCGATGAAGGGAAGAAGTAACACGTTTCAGACCTGCCGAGAGAGACCCCGGACGGTGTAAGGGGGAGAGGGAGAGGCGCGTGAATACATCCCGGAGCAGCCTCCCGAACGCCGGAAGCGTTAGTAGGGATGTGTCGGGTTCGCCCGTTACAGCGATAGGGTGTGTCTGCACCCGATAAGGCCGCGTTCGTGAGGGCGCGGCGAAGAAGAGGTGGTACCGCGATGCAGATCGCCCTCTGTCCAAGGACAGGGGGCGTTTATTTTATCCCCGTCCGAAAAAAGATGAATGAACATATAGAAAGGAACGAGAAACTATGGGTATTTACGAGGAACTGGTGGCGCGCGGGCTGATCGCGCAGGTCACGAACGAGGAAGAGATCCGCGAGATGGTCAACAACGGCCGCGCCACGTTCTACATCGGCTTTGACTGCACGGCGGACTCTCTGCACGTCGGTCACTTCATGGCACTGTGCCTGATGAAGCGTTTGCAGATGGCGGGCAACAAGCCCATCGCTCTCATCGGCGACGGCACGACGCTCATCGGCGACCCCTCCGGGCGCACCGATATGCGCCAGATGCTCACTGAGGAGGCAATCAAGCACAACGCAGAGTGCTTCAAGCGGCAGATGGAGAAATTCATCGACTTCTCCGATGACAAGGCGCTGATGCTCTACAACTCCGAGTGGCTCAAGCCGCTGAACTATATCGAGCTGCTGCGCGAGGTGGGCGGCTGCTTCAGCGTGAACAATATGCTCCGCGCCCGCTGCTA
>CAVGSO010000061.1:0-7918 GCA_963631875.1 Firmicutes bacterium CAG:341
CGCCCTCTGCTCCCAGCGCAGTCAGAACTGCCTGCCCAACGTCGGCTGGTGCGAGGTCACGGATATGCTCTTTAAGAACAATGCCAAGATCGGCGCAAAATACTTCCCCGATCAGCTCGGCGTTCTCAAGGCCGGGGCGGCGGCGGACATCATCGTCATGGATTATAAGCCGTTCACGCCGTTCTCCGACGAGAACATCGACGGCCACATGATCTTCGGCATGACGGGCCGCCAGTGCCAGACCACCATTGCCGCGGGCAAGACGCTCATGCTCGACCGCGTGCTGGTGAACATCGACGAGGAGGCCGAGAACGCCCACATCCTCGAGGCCGCCAAAAAGCTTTGGGGCGATTTGAACCATAGGGTGTATTGATTTTCTTCATATAAATCGAAAAGGAGGAACTCCCATGTCCGAAAAAATGTATCCCATTCCCTTCAAATCCCTGATGAACTGGGTCGTGGCCGAATACGCCGCCTCCGGCGAGATCTTCGGCGTGCGTAAGGCGTACCGCGCCACGGGGAAATCGCTCCCCATCTTCGGCGAGCGCATCGAAACGCCCTTCGGCCCGGCCGCAGGCCCGAACAGCCAGCTTGCCCAAAACATCATCGCCGCCTACGTCGCCGGGGCGCGGTTCTTCGAGGTCAAGACCGTGCAGAAAATGGACGGTGCGGAGCTGGCCGCCTGTGTCCCCCGCCCCTGCATTCTGGCCAACGATGAGGGCTACAATCAGGAGTGGAGTACCGAGCTGACCGTTCCGCAGGCGATGGACGAGTACATCAAGGCGTGGTGTGCGCTGAAGGTCTTGAGCAAGGTCTACGGCTTCGGCGATCCCGACGGCTTCGTCTTCAATATGTCCGTGGGCTATGACTTGGAGGGTATCAAGGGCGACAAGGTCAACACCTACATCGACGGCATGATGGACGCCCGCAAGACGGCCATCTTCGCTGAGTGCAAGACCGTCCTAAAAGAACTCTTCCCCGCCGAGAGCGACTATATCGACGCCATCGACCCCCGCGTGAGCCGCAGCGTCACCGTCTCCACGCTCCACGGCTGTCCCCCGGATGAGATCGAGCGCATTGCCGGCTATCTCATTTCCGAGAAGCACCTGCACACCTTCGTCAAGTGCAACCCGACCATCCTCGGCTACGAGACGGCGCGCCGCATTTTAGACGGTATGGGCTATGACTACATCGTCTTCGACGATCACCACTTCCGCGAGGATCTCCAGTGGGCGGACGCCGTGCCGATGTTTGAGCGGCTTCAGGCACTGGCCGACAGTCACGGTTTGGAGTTCGGCCTCAAGCTCTCCAACACCTTCCCCGTGGACACTACACGCGGCGAGCTGCCCAACAACGAAATGTATATGTCCGGCCGCAGCCTCTTCCCACTGACCATCGAGATGTGCCACCGCATTTCCCGCCAGTTCAAGGGCAAAATGCGTATCTCGTTCGCGGGCGGCGCGGAGTTCTTCAACTGCGACAAGCTCTTTGCCGCGGGCATTTGGCCGATCACCGTGGCCACCACCATCCTAAAGCCCGGCGGCTACAACCGTCTGCTGCAAATGGTGGAAAAGGTGGAAGCCATGCCCTACAAGCCCTTTGGCGGCACGGACACGCAGGCTATCTGCGACATGAGCAGTGCCAGCCACACCGATGTCCACCACGTCAAGCCCATCAAGCCCCTGCCCAGCCGCAAGAGCGACAAGCACGTGCCGTGGACGGACTGCTTCATCGCCCCCTGTAAGGGCGGCTGCCCCATCGCGCAGGACATCCCCGAGTACATGGAGCTGTGCCGCAAGGGACTGTACGCCCCAGCGCTGAAGCTCATCACCGAGAAGAATCCCCTGCCGTTCATCACCGGGACGATCTGCGCCCACCGCTGCCAGACGAAGTGCAGCCGCAGCTTCTACGACGAAAGCGTTCGCATCCGCGACACGAAGCTCTTCGCCGCCAAGCAGGGCTACAACGCCCTGATGGCCTCCATCAAAGCGCCCGCCAAGGTTGCGGGCAAGAAGGTCGCCGTCATCGGCGGCGGCCCGACGGGTATCGCTGCCGCGTACTTCTGCGCCCGCGCCGGGGTCGAGACGACCGTCTTTGAGCGGGAGAGCTGTTTGGGCGGCGTACCCCGCCACGTCATCCCCGCGTTCCGTATCGCCGACGAGGCGATCGAAAAGGACGTCGCTCTGATGGAGAAATACGGCGTTGAGGTCAAGTGCGGCGCGCCCGCGCCCTCCGTGGACGAGTTGAAAAAGCAGGGCTACACCCACATCCTCTTCGCCGTGGGCGCGTGGAAGCCCGGCAAGCTGGACATTCCCGGCGACGTGGCCGGGGCGATCCAGTGGATGAAGGGTGTGAAGGCCGGAAACATCGCCGTGGCCGGGAACGTCGCCGTCATCGGCGGCGGCAACACCGCGATGGACGCGGCGCGGCTGGCCAAGCGCAGCGGCGCGGAGAACGTCACGCTGGTCTACCGCCGCACCCGCAAGTATATGCCCGCCGACGAGCATGAGCTGGCGCTGGCGCTGGCCGACGGCGTGACCTTCGCCGAGCTGGCCGCCCCGGTCAAGCAATCCGACGGCGTGCTGACGTGCGAGAAGATGGTGCTGGGCGAGGCGGATGCCTCCGGCCGCCGCAGTCCCGTGGGCAGCGGTGAATACTTCGCCGTTCCGTGCGACCTCGTCATCTCTGCCGTGGGCGAGCAGGTGGACGACGCGCTCCTCGCCGCCAACGGCATCGAGCTGGATAAGAAAGGCCGTCCCGCCTTTGAGACGAACGTCCCCGGCGTGTACGCCGCGGGTGACGCCCGCCGCGGCCCTGCCACCGTCGTCGAGGGCATTGCCGACGCCGCCGCTTTTGCCGAGGCCGTTGTCGGGACGCCGCACACCTACGACATCCCCGAGCAGGCCTATATCACCAAGACCGAGGCCGAGGCAAAGAAGGGCGTTCTCAAAATGAGCGAGTGTGTCTGCTGCGAGGGCGACCGCTGCCTGCAATGCGCCGCCGCGTGCGAAAACTGCGTGGACTCCTGCCCCAACCGCGCCAATGTGGTCATCCGCATGGCCGACGGCAGCCATCAGATCATCCACGTGGACAAGATGTGCAACGAGTGCGGCAACTGCACGCAGTTCTGCCCCTACGCCTCCGAGCCGTGCCACGACAAGTTCACGCTCTTCCAGACCGCCGAGGATATGGCTGACAGTCACAACGCGGGCGTCCTCTTCCTCGGCGGCGACAAGGTGCGCGTCCGCACGTTCGGCGAGCCGAAGGACTACGATCTCGGCGGCAAGAACGACCTCCCCGCCGAGCTGGAGACGCTCATCGTCACCCTCCGCGACAAGTACGCCTACCTTTTTAACTAACCAACCCGCTTGATCGGTATGTCGCTCGGCACACCCGACCGACGTACCCATCATCGCATTCCCTCCCTCCTATGGGGCGGCACACCCGTGCCGCCCCGAATTTTTTCCACTTTACACGGATTTTACAAAACCACTCCTGCGGATTTGACATTCATCCGATATTCTATTTATGGATAAGAATGTGCCATCGAATGAATGTAAAAGCGAGGGAAAATGTATGGATATTTTTGATGCGTTGACGCTGCTGGGCGGGCTGTGCCTGTTCCTGTTTGGCATGAACGTGATGGGGCAGGCGTTGGAGCGCCGCGCCGGCAACAAGCTGCGTACACTGCTGGATAAGATGACCAGCAACGTCTTCGCCGGGTTTCTGACGGGTCTCGGCATTACGGCCATCATCCAAAGCTCGTCGGCCACGACAGTCATGGTCGTCGGCTTCGTCAACTCCGGACTGATGACGCTGCGCCAGGCCATCAACGTCATCATGGGCGCCAACGTCGGCACAACGGTGACGGCGTGGCTTCTGAGCATGGCGGGCATCGAGGGCAGCACGCTTTGGCTCGAGCTGCTCAAGCCCATGTCGTTCACACCCGTGCTGGCGCTGATCGGCATTATTTTGCAGATGTTCAGTAAGTCCGACAAGAAAAAGGACACGGGCATGATCCTGCTCGGCTTCGCCACGCTGATGTTCGGCATGGACACCATGAGCTCGTCCGTCGCGGGTCTTAAGGATGTGCCGGGCTTTGCCGACCTCTTCCTGCTCTTCACGAACCCGCTGCTGGGCGTGCTGGTGGGCGCGGTGCTGACGGGCATCATCCAGTCCAGCTCCGCCTCCGTGGGCATTTTGCAGGCGCTGGCCGCCACCGGGCAGGTCAGCTACGCCGCCGCCATCCCCATCATCATGGGTCAGAACATCGGCACGACGGTGACGGCGCTGATCTCCTCCGTGGGTACGCAGAAAAACGCCCGCCGCGCCGCCGTGGTACATCTGATGTTCAACGTCATCGGCGTGGTCGTGCTGTTGACGGTCTTTTGCATCGTCAAGGCGGTCTTCGCGCCCGCCATCCTCAACGAGAGCGCGACGATGGCCGGCATCGCCGTGGCGCATTCGGCCTTCAACGTCCTGTGTACGGCCATGCTGCTGCCGCTGGGCAACCAGCTTGAAAAGCTCGCCATCCGCCTCGTGCCGGACGGCAAGGAGAAAACCGCGAGCGAGGACGAACCTGTGGAGCTGGACGAGCGTCTGCTTGCCACCCCGTCTCTGGCACTCGGCCGCTGCCGCGCCGTGGCCGGGGAGATGGCCGACACCGCCATCCGCGCCCTGACGAACTCGCTGGACGCCTTCGAGCATTACACGCCCGACCTCGCCGCCTCCATCCGCCGCGACGAGAGCCGCTGCGACCGCTACGAGGACGCGCTGGGGACATACCTCGTGCGCCTCAGCGCCCACCAGCTCGGCGCGGACGAGAGCGAGGAGGCCACGGAGCTGCTCAAGACCATCGGCGACTTTGAGCGTATCTCCGACCACGCCGTGAACGTGCTGGAATCGGCGGAGGAGCTGCGGCGCAAGGAGCTGACGTTCAGCCCGCAGGCGGAGGCGGAGCTGAAAACCCTCTCCGACGCCATCCGGGAAATTCTTGCGCTGGCACACCGCGCCTTTTTAGACAAAGACCTCGCCGCCGCCGCGCAGGTCGAGCCGCTCGAGCAGGTCATCGACGCGCTCAAGGAGGAGCTGCGCACCGCGCACATCCTGCGTATGCAGCAGGGGACGTGCAGCATCGAGGCGGGCTTCGTCTGGTGCGACCTGCTGACCGACTTGGAGCGCACCTCCGACCACTGCTCGAACATCGCCGGGTGCGTGCTGGACGCCGCCAAGCATGACCTCAACCTCCACGAAACGCTCCGCACAGCGCGCGGCAGCGACCCGGAATTCCGCACGGAATACAACCGCTACGCGCAAAAATACGCATTGTAACGAATATGCCACCTCTCTCCTACCCGCCCCGATTTTCGGGGCGGGTACTTTTTCCTCTGTTTTGCGGAAAATCGTATTGTCGCCGCGGAAATAATATGCTATAATCGGTAGATATATTGGGGATGTATCCCCCGGTGAGAGGAGGGACGCCAGATGAGCAAGAAGCTCCTGCGCGGATTTCGCACCAATATGGCACTTTACAGTCTGTGCCTCGTGGTCTTTGTGGCCGTGACCATCCCCTTTGAGCCGCTTTTGGCGGCGGCGGAGGGCTTGGTGGCCGCGCTGGTCATTTTCGTGGCGCATAACCGCACCCGAATGGCGCAGGCCTCCGTCCGCCAGTACATGGACCGCGTCTCCGGCGGGATGGACAGCGCCCGCTCCAGCAATATGCTCTACGCGCCGCTGCCCATGCTGGTCTTCGACGTGCGTACCGGGGAAATTCTCTGGTGCAACGATATGTTTTTAGCCCTGACCACACAGCGCGAGAAGCTCTACGAATCAAGCGTGGAGAGCGTCATCCCCGATTTCACCTACCGCTGGGTGCTGGAGGGGAAGCGCGAATGCCCGGAGCTGCTGCGCTGGAACGACCGTATCTACCGCATCTTCGGTGCGCTGAGCCGCCCGGAGGACAAGGAGGTAGAGCAGCCCACCCTCGCCACGACCTACTGGATGGACGTGACGGAGAGTGAGGAAATGCGTCAGACCTTGGAGCTGACGAAGCCCCTCGTGGCCATTTTGATGATTGATAACTACGACGAGCTGACAAAAGCTTGCCCGGAGAACAAGCGTTCCGCCCTGCAAGCGGCCTTGGAGGAGCAGCTCAACGGCTGGGCGGCGGGCTCCGGCGGATTGCTGCTGGGCTATGACCGCGACCGCTACCTCTTCCTCTTTGAAGAGAAGAACTACGCCGGCTACATGGAGAGCAAGTTCGACGTACTGGAAAAGGTGCGTCAGGTGCAGGCGGGCGAGGGCGTGTCCGCCACGCTGTCCATCGGCGTGGGGCGCGACGAGGACAGCTTCGAGCAGCTCTTCAAGAACGCCTCGCTCGCGCTGGAGATGGCACTCAGCCGCGGCGGCGATCAAGCCGTGGTCAAGGACCGCACGAACTTCGAGTTCTACGGCGGCCGCAGCAAAAGCACCGAAAAGCGCACCAAGGTCAAGTCCCGCGTCATGGCCAATGCGCTGGGTGAGCTGATGGACGATGCCAAGCAGGTCTACGTCATGGGACACCAGTACGCCGACATGGACTGCGTGGGCGCGGCGGCGGGCATCTGCGCCATCGCCCGCAAGCGCGGCAAGCCCTGCCAGATCGTCATCGACACCGAAAATAACGCCGCCCACCCGCTGCTGCGCCATCTGTCGCAGCAGCCGGAGTATAGCGGCGTGATGATCTCCGGGCCTGACGCCTTTTTGAAGTGCCAGCCCGGCGCCCTGCTCGTCGTGGTGGACACCAACCGCCCCGAGAGCGTGGAGTCCGAGCAGATGCTCGAAACGTGCAACCGCGTGGCGGTCATCGATCACCACCGCCGCGGCAGCAGCTACATTGAAAAGATGGCGCTGAACTACCATGAGCCGTATGCCTCCTCCGCCAGTGAGCTGGTCGCGGAGCTGATGCAGTACCTCGTCGAGCCCGCCGACGTACTCAAGTGCGAGGCGGAGGCGCTGCTGGCCGGCATCGTGCTGGACACGAAGAATTTCACCAACCGCACGGGCGGGCGCACCTTTGAGGCCGCCGCCTACCTGCGCCGCCTCGGCGCGGACACGCAGGACGTGCAGCGTATGTTCCAAGGCGACCTGCAATCCATGATCGCCCGCTATGCCATCATCCGTCAGGCGCAGCTCTACCGCGACGATATCGCCGTGGTGGCGCTCGACGAGGAATGCGACCGCGTCACCGCCGCCAAGGCCGCCGACGAGCTGTTGACGCTCAAGGGCATCCGCGCCAGCTTCGTCCTCTATAAAAAGGGCGACGGCGTCTATATGTCCGCCCGCTCGCTCGGCGAGGTGAACGTGCAGGTCATTTTGGAGGCGCTGGGCGGCGGCGGCAACTCCACCACCGCCGGAGGTCAGGCCGACAATATCACCGTGGAAGAGGCGCACAAGAAGCTGCTGGAGGCCATCGACCGCTATTTTGAGAGCTGACAAATCGAGAAAAGGAGATATACCGCTATGAAGATCATTTTGAAGCAGGACGTCAAGGGCAAGGGCAAGAAGGGTCAACTCATCGAGGCTGCCGAGGGCTACGCCCGCAATTTCCTCATTCCCAAAGGGCTGGCCGTGGAGGCTACCGCCGACGCGGTGAACACCATGAAGCTGCAGGCCAAGGCCAAGGCCAAGGCCGACGCCGAGGCCAAGGCGGAGGCGGAGGCCGTCGCCGAGAAGCTCAAGAGCTGTCAGGTGAAGATCGCGGCCAAGGGCGGCGCGGAGGGCAAGCTCTTCGGCGCGGTCACGGGCGCGGCCATCGCCGAGGCGCTCGAGGCGCAGTACGGCCTGAGCATAGACGGCAAAAAGCTCGTCTTGGACCAGCCCATCAAGAGCTTCGGCAGCTACGAGGTCAAGGCCAAGCTCGGCTACGAGGTCAGCGGCA
>CAVGSO010000062.1:0-7758 GCA_963631875.1 Firmicutes bacterium CAG:341
CTGTATCTCCAGATGAAGTTCTGCGAGTTCTGGAGCTACGAGCGCGTCATGGGCGTGCACGACATGAACGAGGTCGAGGGCATACCCTGCATCGGCGTTGAGAAGGAATACACCATGGCTTCGGCAGGCCAGCTGCGCACGCGCTTTCAGGCCTTTGTCGAGAGCATAGAGATAAAGAAGATCCAGGGAGGTAAAAAGTGATGGCAAACGAGGCAAAACGCTTTTACAAGGGCAGCGGCATCGCAAAGCACCGCGAGTGGCGCGGCCTGAAGGACACCTTCTATGATTACACCCAGTGGGCCATAAATCTCGGCATACTGGTGCAGTTTGCCGCAAAATCCCCCGTGCGCATAGTCAGGGGACTGTTCGAGTACCGCTGGTTCGGCGGCTATATAGGCGCACTGCACATGGTCGATAAGTGTACCGCCGGTATGCGCGGCCCCGCGCTGCGCGTTTCGCACACGCAGATGCACGCCATCATGAAGGGCACGACCGGCATGCTCGCCGACAGCATGAAGGGCGACCGCCGCTTCGGCGACACCGAATACGCCGATAAATTCGTCATGCTCGAGCAGACCATGTGCCCCGAGATCGTCGCGGGCTTCCCGAACCTCAAGGCTCTGCCGCTCGAGGTCCTGCAGGGACTGCTGGGCACCTACATGGATCAGAACCTCGCCCCGTTTTACATGGATATCATGGAAAACGTCGGCCTTCCCGCCGACTCCTGCCGTCTGAGCGCGAACGCCGCCGGCGTTGCGATAAACGACGATTACCCGCAGATCGGAGCCTGCCTTATAACCAACAACATGCCCTGCGACTCCTCGACCATGAACAGCCAGCTTATAGAGCGCCGCATCACCATTCCCACAACCGTCGCGGGCATACCCATGCGCTGGGAGGATGAGGCCACCGATAAATACGCCCTCGCGCAGATGAAGGAGACCATAAAATTCATCGAGGACACGACAGGCGAAAAGTTCGACGAGGAGGCTTTCTTCAGGATCATAAAGCAGCACAACAAAGAGGTGCGCAGCGAGTTTGAGGTCTGGGACTATGCAAAGACTCCGTACTCGGCCTTCGGCCACGTCATCTCCCCGCTGTTCCACGCGTTCTACTTCACCTTCTCCGGCGGCAGCATTCCGTACATCGACAAGACCGCGAAGAAGGCGCTCCGGATCGCCGAAAAGGCTTATAAAAACAAGGTCGTCAGCTTCGATAAGGCGCGCCACCGCATGATAACCTGGGGCGGCCCGGGCTGCTACTATATTGATTTCAACACCTGGGCTTACAACTGCTGGGGCGTTCTCGTCGCCGCGCAGATGGACATGTTCTCCGGCAACGTCATCATCCCCGAGGATGACCTCGACGCGGCGCTCATCGGCATCGCGCACAACTACGAGCGCGGCGTCATGCGCCGCCACCTCACCGGCGGATATCAGCATCTGCTCGAGGTCTGGGACGAGGCGGAGAAGTTCAACTGCGATATCGTGCTCGTTTACGACGACATCACCTGCAAGGGTGCGATGGGCCTGGCCGGCGTCGTGAACGATCAGGCCAAGGACAAGAACAAGCACCTCGTCTGGGTGCAGAACGATATGTTCGACCACCGCACCGTGAGCCGCAACGAGATGCGCAGACAGTTCTCCGAGTACATGAGCGCCGTGCTTCAGGAGGAGCCCCTCGACGCGAGCCTCGTGGATTTTGACGATTACGAAGGATGGTAACGGATATGAAAAAGAAACTGCTTATCGCCGCGCTGAGCATCGTCCCCGCAAGCATGCTCATCTACTGGTTCAACCTCGACAACAAACTGCTCTACTACGGCGTCCGCCCCCTGCTCAACAAGGTCTATAACGCCCAGAAGCGGGACGTGAAACTTTAAGGGCGCAGTAATGTTTCACCCCTTGCCTTCCCTTCAAGGGGAAGCCTCCTGCGCCCAACCGAAATTGTCTCCGACGTCTGTAGGAAACTTATTTTGCCCGTTCCGCCTGTCACGGTTTTCTGTGCAGCCTCCGGTCGGGATACCGCAAAGACCGTATCGGTACGATGCGGCAGCGCCACCAAAAAGCCTTGACTTTGGAGGAGAATATTTGGTATAATCACTGCCGTTGAGTAGCGAAAAAGCGTAAGTCCAAACCGGACTTACGCTTTTTTATTTTGCTTTGGAGCAGTCACCGAAAAAGGAGGATATTATGGAGAACAAAGAAGCAAAACTCAGGCCGCTGGCAGCGAGCATACTGTCGCTGTCGCTGCTGACGGTCATGGCCGGTGCGGCGGTTGCACCGGCGCTGGAGGTCATACGCGAGCACTTTTCCGACGCCGGAAAGCTCGAGGTGCAGCTCATCGTAAGCATGCCCGCGCTTTTTATCGTGATAACGAACATGTTTTTCGGCCGTTTGACCGCACGCTTCGGCGCACGGACGCTGACCATGCTCGGCCTCGTGCTGTACACTGCCGGCGGCGCGGCGGCCGGGCTGTTCAATTCGATCGGCGCGGTACTTGCCATGCGTGCGCTCGTCGGCATCGGCGTGGGCATAATCATGCCCATGTCCACGGGGCTTCTGAGCTACTACTTCCCGCCCGAAATGCGCGAGCGGCTCATGGGTCTGTCCTCGGCGGCAAACCAGCTCGGCGGCGTAGTTGCAACGCTGCTGGCCGGAATTCTTGCAAACGTCAGCTGGCGGCTGAGCTTCGCGGTGTATCTGATGGGACTTATAAGCATCGTGCTGTGCCTCATTTTCATGCCCGACGACCGCATCTGCGACGGCGCGCAGGAGCACGGCGGCGCGAGCATGCGCGAGGTCTGGCGCAGGAACCGGCGGTATGTTGTATGCATGTTCCTGCTCATGACGGCGTTTTTCGTCTATCCCGCCAACTTCGCCATCGTGACCGCGGCCGAGGGCGTCATACCCATGAGCCTGTGCGCAGTGATCATGGCCGGCTGCGACCTCGTCGCCTTCGGCGGCGGTCTGGCCTTCGTGTGGGTAAAGCGCGTGAGCGGCAGCTGTGCGCGGCTCGTCGCACCGGCGCTGTTTTTCCTCGGCTACTGCCTGCTGGCCTTCGCCGGCGGCTGGGTCGGAACGCTTCTGGGCTCGGCGCTCGTCGGCTTTGCCAACGGCGTGGGCGTGCCGTACATCATTTCGTCGGCCTCGGCAAACGAGGGCAAGGCCGCAGCGGCCACGGTCATGCCGATGATCTCCGCCGCGCTGTATCTGGCGCAGTTTCTCAGCCCGTTTCTGCTGTCGCTCGTATCGGCTGCGGCAGGCTCGGCAATATGCCTGCCGTACTACCTCGCCGCCGCCGTCAGCGCCCTGTTCTTTTTAGCGGCGTTTTTTTAGCGGCGCATTGAGGCGGCTGCGGACACTGCTGCGGCCTGCACATTCAAAAAACAGTGTTGAAAACGGCGGAGCAATCGGATATAATGATTTAATTAACACTGTACTGGAGTGACGGTTGAATGAAAGCAATAGTAACGGTCGTCGGCAAGGACCAGGTCGGCATAATCGCGGGCGTGTGCAACACGCTGGCGGACCACAACATAAACGTTCTGGATATCAGCCAGACCATCATGGAGGGCTACTTCACGATGATGATGGTCGTCGATCTTGCACTGTGCGGCGAACCCTTTGCGAGTCTGCAAAGCGTACTGAAGACCTACGGCGAGGGCCGCGGCCTGTCCATACGCATCCAGCGCGAGGACATTTTCGATGCGATGCACAAGCTGTGAGGTGCCGCCATGCTGAGCCTTAACAACATCTTTGACACCATCGACATGATCGACAAGCAGCACCTCGATATCCGCACGATCACCATGGGCATATCGCTGCTCGACTGTGCGAGCGAGGATCCCGCACGCTGCTGCGAAAGGATATACGACAAGATCTGCCGACGCGCGGAAAAGCTCGTGAAAACCGGCGAGGATATCGAGAGCGAGTTCGGCATACCCATCGTCAACAAGCGCATCTCCGTCACGCCAATAGCGCTCGTCGCGGGAAGCTGCGCGACCGGGGACTTTGTCCCCTTCGCCCTGACGCTTGACCGCGCGGCCAAGACCTGCGGCGTGAATTTCATCGGCGGCTACTCCGCGCTGGTGCACAAGGGCGAAAGCCGCGGCGACACGCTGCTGCTGCGCTCGATACCGCAGGCAATGGCGCAGACCGACCTCGTCTGCTCGAGCGTGAACGTCGGCTCGACGAGAGCGGGCATCAACATGGATGCCGTCGCCAAAATGGGACGCATTATAAAAGAGACCGCGCATCTTACCCGCGATACCGACGGGCTCGGCTGCGCAAAGCTCGTCGTGTTCTGCAACGCGGTGGAGGATAACCCCTTCATGGCGGGCGCATTCCACGGCACGGGCGAGGCCGACAGCGTGATAAACGTCGGCGTGTCCGGCCCCGGCGTTGTGTACCACGCGCTGCAAAAGTGCAAGGGCGCACCGTTCGACACGGTCGCCGAGACGATAAAAAAGACCGCGTTCCAGATAACGCGCATGGGTCAGATGGTCGCTGCGGAGGCATCACGCAGGCTCGACACTCCCTTCGGCATCGTCGATCTCTCCCTCGCACCGACGCCCGCGGTGGGCGACAGCGTCGCGCGTATCCTTGAGGAGATGGGGCTAGAGACCTGCGGTACCCACGGCACGACCGCCGCACTCGCGCTTTTGAACGACGCAGTCAAAAAGGGCGGCGTGATGGCCTCCGGCCACGTCGGCGGACTGTCCGGCGCGTTCATTCCCGTGTCCGAGGACGAGGGCATGATCGCAGCCGCCGAGTGCGGCACGCTTACGATAGACAAGCTCGAGGCAATGACCTGCGTGTGCTCGGTCGGGCTCGACATGATCGCCGTCCCCGGCGACACGAGCGCCGAAACGATATCCGCCATCATAGCCGACGAGGCCGCCATCGGCATGGTCAACAGCAAGACCACCGCCGTGCGCGTCATACCCGTCGAGAGCAAGGGCGTCGGCGATATGATCGAGCTGGGCGGACTTTTAGGCTCGGCCCCCGTCATGCCGGTGCACAGGGCGCAGAGCTCCGCCTTCATCGCCCGCGGCGGCCGCATCCCCGCCCCCCTGCAAAGCCTCAAAAACTGATTCAGAGGCGTATTTTCAGAGGCGCATTGAGGCACCTACGGATACGTTTATTGCGGGCGCCCGGTTCGATACCGCCGACGAAATAAGAACACTGCCGCATCCCGCGGGTGCGGAAAAAGATTTATTCATTCCCTTGTTTCGGTTTCCTGCGCAGCTTCCGGTCGGGCTGACGCAATAAATGTATCGGTACAATGTAAAAACGCCTCTAAAAACACAGCACATTCTAATGGGATGCGAGATATATTTACTTATTCCAATGTTTCCGGTCGGGAACCGGCAAAAAAATGCAAAGGCAGGGCGTTAAAGCGCTATTAAAAAATGGAGATAAAAGTACAGGCTTTTGAGAGCCTTGATTCGACGAATAATTATCTGAAGAAGCTGGCCGCGGAGGGCGCGCCGGAGGGCACGGTCGTCATCGCGGACGCGCAGACCGCCGGACGCGGCAGGCTGGGGCGCAGCTTTGCCTCCGCGCCGGGCTGCGGCATATACATGTCGATGCTGCTGCGGCCCGAAAACTGCACGGCCGACTGCGCGGTGAGCCTCACGGCGGTGGCAGCCGTCGCGGTGTGCCGCGCGGTGGAGAAGGTCTGCGGCCGCGCGCCGGGCATCAAATGGATAAACGATCTGTACATGCGCGGCAGAAAGATCTGCGGCATACTGTGCGAAAGCTCGGTCAGGGACGGCAGGGTCGATTATGCCGTGCTCGGCATCGGCCTGAACGTGACGACGCGGCTTGAGGATTTTCCCGAGGAGCTGCGCGAAACCGCGGGCTCGCTGTACACGCAGACGGGCTTCGTGTTCGAGCGCGGCAAGCTCATTGCCGCCATCATCGCGGAGCTGTGCTCGCTGTACGGCGTGTGGCTCGAAGGCCCGAGCGTCTGCCATGCCGAGTACAAGCGCCGCTGCATCGTGCTCGACCGGCAGATCACCGTCACAACGCCGGAGGGCGAGTTTGACGCGGTCGCGGAGAATATCAGCGCCGACTACGGCCTTGTACTGCGCCTTCCAGACGGGAGTCGGAAAACGGTGCGCAGCGGAGAGGTTAAGCTGACGGGAGTCTGACCGCTGCCGGCAGCCAAAAATAAACATCTGAGGTAAGAACAATGAAAAAACAGACAGCTTACATTTTTGCGGCGTTCATCGTCGTGCTGCTGATCCTTGCGATCGTGATCATGTGGCTGACCGGCGGTATCGGCGGCGATACGCCCGAGGCCAGCGCAGAGCCCGGCGCTGCGACCGCCTCGCCGCGCCAGACGCAGTTTGTCATACCGACAGAGACGCCGGAGCCCACGGCTACGCCCGCAGTGACCCCGACTCCCGAGGTCACCCCGACCCCCGTTCCCACGCCGGAGCCGCCCAGCGGCACGGTCATCGGCTCGGGCTCGTTCGACTCCGCCAGCGGCGTCGGCATAAATACCCACACCGTTTGGACGGCGGCAGAGCAGTCCGACGGCAGCGTCAAGCTCAGCCTGTCTGTGTACGTCCGCTCGTACACGGTGCAGGTCGGCCAGCGCGCGATCGGCATCAGCGTCGGCGGCAGCAGCGCCAGCGGCATCACCCGCGCGATCAGCGTCGATGCGCCCAACGCCCAGACCGATACGCTCATCTACACCTACACTGCCACCGTCGAGCGCGGCAGCACGATCAATGTCAGCGTCGATTGGAACTACAAGGGCCAGTACAGCGGCAAGGACATCGACGTTATCTCGTCCGAGACCTCAATATCGCTCTGATTTTTTAGTGGCGCATTCAGGCTGTACCTATACGTTTATTGCGTCAGCCCGGTGTCGAAACATTGGAGGAAACTACAGCGTTTCTCGTTCCGTGAGATTGTGCTGATTTAGCGCAAAATTTCGTCTGCTCCCCCTTGATGGGAAGCTGACTGATGAGGTGTAAAAAACCGCAGCGTAATAAAAGACAGTGCAGATTTTTAGTCTGCACTGTCTTTTTGCATTTGTTATTTAATTTTGACAGCCCTCATCCGGCTCGCTTACGCGACCCACCTTCCCTTCAAAGGGGAAGGCAGGATGGGCAACATTACTGCGCATTGTTACGCGAAACGCTTTTATTTATTCCGCTGTCCCGATACCGTGCTGCCGCAATCACCGTATAGGAACGGCTTCAAATCGCCTCCGAAAAAGCGCGAAACGCCGTAGTTTCCTCCAATGCTTCGACACCGGGCTGACGCAATAAACGTATAGGTACAGCCTAAATGCGCCTCTGAAATCACGCCTCTAAAACGGCTTTGCAGCGGGGGCAGAGGCCGGTTTCGGGGTCGGCGTCCCTGGAGTGCATCCAGCAGCGCGGGCACTTCGTACCCTCGGCCTCCTTGACGGAGACGGTCAGGCCCGGGTTGTACGAGCCGGGGGCGGTGACTGCCTCTGCATCGGCCTCGCCGTCGGAGGCGATGAGGCACTCGGAGACGATGAGCAGCTCCTTGAGATCCATGTCGGAGATCTTATCAAGCACGGCCTTGCTCTCGCCGGAGGCACGCAAGGTGACGGAAGCCTCGAGCGGCTTGCCGATGCGCTTGTCGGCGCGCGCCTTTTCGAGAACGCCGTTGACGTCGTTTCTCACGGAGATGAGGGAGTCCCACTTTGCCATCTCGGCATCGTCGAGCGCGTACTCGGCAAAGGGCTTGTTCATCTCGTTGAGCACGACGT
>CAVGSO010000063.1:0-6534 GCA_963631875.1 Firmicutes bacterium CAG:341
CATGTCGTCGAAGAGGATGCAGTCCTTGCCCTCCACGTCGCCGATGACGTTCATGACCTCGCACTGGTTGGCCTTTTGGCGGCGCTTGTCCACGATGGCGAGGCTCATGTGCAGCTTCTGAGCGAAGGCGCGGGCGCGGGCGACGCTGCCAACGTCGGGCGAGACGACGACCATGTCCTCACACTTCTCGCCGAACTTCTTGGCGTAGTAGTCCACGAAGACGGGGTTGCCGAGGAGGTTGTCCACAGGGATGTCGAAGAAGCCCTGAATCTGGCTGGCGTGGAGATCCATCGTCAGCACGCGGTCTGCGCCGGAGGCGGTGATCATGTTGGCGACGAGCTTGGCGGAGATGGGGTCGCGGCTCTTGGCCTTGCGGTCCTGACGGGCATAGCCGAAATAGGGGATCACGGCGGTGACGCGCCCTGCGCTGGCGCGCTTGCAGGCGTCGATCATGATGAGCAGCTCCATCAGACTGTCGTTGACGGGCTTGCAGGTGGAATTGATGAGGAAGACGTCGCTGCCGCGCACCGTCTCGTAGAGGGAGACGGACGCCTCGCCGTCCGCGAAGGACCTGACCTCCGCCTCACCGAGCTTGATGCCGATGAGCTGGCAGATCTCCCGCGCCAGCTCGGGGTTGGAGTTGCCGGTGAAGACCTTGATATCCTTGCCGTGAGAAATCATGATTGTACTCTCGCTTTCTATCTTTTTTGTCGGAGGGCCTGCGTCCGTGCCGGGGCGAGAAAAAGCCGCCCCGCCGTACCCTCGTGCATCAGCGCACGGCGCACAGCGTAGACGGCAGTGACCCCTCACTCGGGAGGGCGCGGTCACGGACAATATGGAGCTTGTTACAGTCGCCCATGCCCATCGGCACACACCCCCTTTCTTTCGGTTCAGAACCATTATACCATACGTTCGGAGAAAATCCAGTATTTTTCGGATTTTTTCCGGCAATAATTTTTTTGCCGCCGTTTTTTACAGGCCTTCCCCGTTTTCCTCCGTCAAAATCGCCGATGTTTCTTGTGTTTCGGAGAAAGATATGGCATTTTTTCCAATTTATAGTTGCAATTTCCCGCCGACTGCATTACAATAGGCAGGTATCTTACAAAGAGAGGCGGGCGCGCATGCTGCATATCGTACTGGTTGAGCCGGAAATTCCGCAGAACTGCGGCAATATCGCCCGCACCTGCGCCGCCACCGGCAGCAGCCTCCACCTCATCCGTCCGCTGGGGTTTGACATCTCCGAGCGCGCCGTGAAGCGGGCGGGGCTGGACTACTGGCATTTGGTGGACGTGTACGACTACGAGGGACTGGACGATTTCTTCGCGCGTCACCCGGAGGCGGAGGACAATCTATGGCTGGCCACGACGAAAGCCCCGCGCGACTACACGGCGGCGCACTTCGCGCCGGACTGCTGGCTCGTCTTCGGCAAGGAGACGGCGGGCTTGCCGGAGGACTTCCGCATGGCGCACTGCGACCGCTGTCTCCGTCTGCCGATGCGCGCGGAGGCGCGAAGCCTGAATTTGAGCAATTCCGTGGCCATTCTCACCTATGAGGCGCTGCGGCAGAACGGCTTTCCCGGTCTGTCCGGCGTGGGCGAGATGGCGAACCTTTCATGAGAGGAGTGTACTCTGTGAACTACAACAAGAAGACGATTCGAGATGTGGACGTGGCGGGGAAGAAGATCCTGCTGCGCTGTGACTTCAATGTGCCGCAGGACAAGGAGACGGGTGCGATCACCAGCGACAAGCGCATCGCGGCGGCGCTGCCGACCATCCGCTATCTGTTGGAGCGGAACGCGGCGGTCATCGCCTGCTCGCATTTGGGCAAGCCCAAGGGTGAGTGGAAAGCTAAGCTGACGCTCGCCCCGGTGGCCGAGCGGCTGAGTGAGCTGCTGGACCGGGAGGTCATCTTCGCCAAGGACATCGTGGGCGAGGACGCGAAGGCCAAGGCCAAGGCGCTGCAGGGCGGTGAGATCATGCTGCTGGAGAACCTGCGCTTTGACCCGCGCGAGGAAAAGAACGACCCGGCGTTTGCCAAGGAGCTGGCCGACATGGCAGAACTGTATGTCTCCGACGCCTTCGGCACGGTACACCGCGCACACGCCTCCACCGCCGGGGTGGCGGCGTATCTGCCCGCCGTGTCCGGGCTGCTGGTGGCGCGGGAGCTGGAGGTCATGGGCGGCGCGCTCAACGACCCGAAGCGGCCGTTTGCGGCGGTGCTGGGCGGCGCGAAGATCAGCGACAAGCTGGGCGTCATCAACAACCTGCTGGATAAGGCCGACACCGTCATCATCGGCGGCGGCATGGCGTATACCTTTGCCAAGGCGCAGGGCGGGCGCATCGGCGAGAGCCTGTGCGAAAACGACAAGCTGCAATATGCCCTTGACATGATAGAGAAGGCAAAGAAGCACGGCGTGAAGCTCCTGCTGCCGACGGATACCGTGGCGGCGGACAGCTTCTCCAACGATGCGCACCGTCAGGTCGTCAGCACGATGGCCATTCCCGACGGCTGGGAGGGGCTGGACATCGGGCCGGAGACGACGAAGGCGTTCTGCGGCGCGGTCAAGGACGCGGGAACGGTCGTGTGGAACGGGCCGATGGGCGTGTTCGAGTTTGACAATTTTGCCGCCGGCACGCGGGCGATGGCGCAGGCGTTGGCCGAGAGCGAGGCCGTGACCATCGTGGGCGGCGGCGACAGCGCGGCGGCGGTGGAGCAGATGGGGTTTGCCGATAAGATCACCCACATCAGCACCGGAGGCGGCGCGTCCCTTGAGTTTTTGGAGGGGCGGGAGCTGCCCGGCGTGGCGTGTTTGTTGGATAAGTAAGGAACGCACCCCCTGTCATTCCGAGGAGCGAAGCGAGGGGGGAAGCCGTTTCCGTTTCGCGCCGTTGGCGCGGCGGCGGGGTGAGGACACCCCGCCCTACAACCGTTCACCGAGGGTGCGGTATGCGGGGCGTCGAGGACGCCGTCTACACAATGTGCCATTCCATATCATCATATAATTCAGTAGAGTCCATCATCATATCATATATCAAGAAAGAGAAGAGGAGCAAACGTATTATGAATCGCAGATATCGTAAGACCATTATCGCGGGCAACTGGAAGATGAACAAGACCGCCACCGAGACGAAGAAGTTCGCCGAGGAGCTGAAGGCGCTGCTGCCGAAGGCCAAGTGGTGCGACATCGTGGTGTGCGTCCCCTCCGCCAACATTCTGACGGCGGTCAAGGCGTTCAAGGATGTGCGTGTATCCGTGGGTGCGCAGAACGTGTTCTATGAGAAGTCCGGCGCGTACACGGGCGAGGTCTCCGCCGAGATGCTCAAGGATCTGGGCGTGAAGTACGTCATCATCGGCCACTCCGAGCGGCGGCAGATCTTCGGCGAGACGGATCTGACCGTCAACCGCAAGGTGCTGGCCGCGCTGGAGACGGGGCTGCACCCCATTATCTGCGTGGGTGAGACGGTCGAGCAGCGCAAGCTGGGGATTACGATGGAGCTGATTGCCTTGCAGGTCAAGTCCGCGCTGGCCGGTGTGCCGGGCGAGAAGCTGCGTAAGTGCGTCATCGCGTATGAGCCGATTTGGGCCATCGGCACGGGCTGCACCGCCACCGCAGAGCAGGCCGCCGAGGTCTGCACGTTCATCCGCACGACGGTGCGCCACCTGTACGGCGCGCGGATCGCGAGGTCCATCACCATTCAGTACGGCGGGTCGATGAAGCCCTCCAACGCGGCAGAGCTGCTGGCGCAGCCCGACATCGACGGCGGCCTCATCGGCGGCGCGTCTTTGGACGCGCATGACTTCGTGGAGATCATCAACGCCGCCAATCAGGACTGAAGACCCAAGGAGGTTCGGCATGAATAAAACGCCTACGACCCTCATTATTATGGACGGCTTCGGCCTTGCGCCCGCTGCGGACGACAACGCCGTGTCGCTGGCGCGGACACCCGTGCTGGCGAAGCTGTTCCATGAATACGCCCACACGACCCTCTCCGCCAGCGGGCTGGACGTGGGTTTGCCCGCCGGGCAGATGGGCAACAGCGAGGTGGGGCATACCAATATCGGCGGAGGCCGGGTGGTCTTTCAGGACCTGCCGCGCATCAGCCGCGCCATCGAGGATGGCAGCTTCTTTGAAAACGAGGCGTACAACAAGGCGATGGACGATTGTCTGGCCAACGACAGCAGTCTCCATCTGTACGGCCTTTTGTCCGACGGCGGCGTACACTCGCACATTGAGCATCTCTACGCGCTGCTGAGCATGGCGAAGCGCAAGGGCCTCAAGCGGGTGTATATCCACTGCTTCTTGGATGGGCGCGACGTGTCGCCCACGAGTGGGAAGGAGTTCGTGACCCGGCTTCAGGAGAAGTGCGCGGAGCTGGGCATCGGCAAGATTGCCACCGTGATGGGGCGGTATTACGCGATGGACCGCGACAAACGCTGGGAGCGGGTGCAGGTCGCGTATGACGCGATGGTCTACGGCGAGGGGCATCATAACAGCGATGCGGTGGACGCCGTGGCGAAGAGCTACTTGGGCGGCGTGACGGATGAGTTCGTCGAGCCGGTGGTCATCGACCCGGAGGGGACAATCAGCGACAACGACAGCATTATCTTCTTCAACTATCGGCCTGACCGCGCACGCGAGATCACGCGCGCCATCGTTGACCCGGCGTTTGACGGGTTCGCCCGCGAGTTCTTCCCGACGACCTACGTGTGCAACACGGAGTACGACGCTTCAATGCCCAACGTGCTGGTGGCGTGGCCGCGAATCGCGGTGAAGAACGGGCTGGGCGAGTATCTCAGCGGCATGGGGATGACGCAGCTGCGGATCGCCGAGACGGAGAAGTACGCCCATGTGACGTTTTTCTTCAACGGCGGCGTGGAGACGCAGTATCCCGGCGAGGATCGGGTGCTGGTGCCGTCGCCGAAGGTGGCGACCTACGACCTCCAGCCGGAAATGAGCGCCGTGGAGGTGTGCGACAAGTGCGTGGAGCGCATCGAGTCCGGCGCGTATGACGTGGTCATTCTCAACTTCGCCAACTGCGATATGGTGGGTCACACCGGGGTGCTGGAGGCCGCCGTCAAGGCGGTCGAGACGGTGGATACCTGTGTGGGACGGGTGGTGGACGCGACGCTGCGCATGGGCGGTATCGCCATGGTGACGGCCGACCACGGCAACGCCGAGGATATGCGGCAGCCGGACGGGAGTCCGATGACGGCGCACACCACCAACCCGGTGCCGTTCATTCTCTGCGGCGCGGGGACGGAGCTGCGCACCGGGCGGCTGGCGGATATTGCGCCAACCATTTTGGACGTGATGGGGCTGGCCTGCCCGCCGGAGATGGACGGGAAGACGCTCATCGTCAAGTAACATCAACAAAAGTGCAGGCCCTCCGGCTTTGCCGGAGGGCCTTTAGCAAAGGAGTCGTCATGAACATTTTCGTCATCGGCTGCGGGCGGTGGGGTTCGCTCATCACGTGGTATCTTGACCGTATCGGTCACCACGTCACGCTCTACGGCCGCAAAAGCTCGCCGCGAATGCAGTCCTTTCTGGCCACGCGGCAGAATGATTTGCTGACGCTGCCCGCGTCGATTGCGCTGACCACAGAGCTGGACGGAATCGAGGAGGCCGAAACGGTGGTCATCTCGGTCGGCTCGCAGAGCTTGCGGGGGCTTTTGCAGGAGCGGGCGCTTCAAGCGCTGCGGGGAAAGACCGTGGTACTGTGCATGAAGGGGCTGGAAATGGGGACGGGCAAGCGCCTGAGTGAGATTGCCGGGGAGTGCCTCGACAGCTCGAACACCGTGGCGGTATGGCTCGGCCCGGGTCACGTGCAGGAGTTTTACCGCGGCATTCCCAACTGCATGGTCATCGACAGCGAGAGCGAGGCGACGAAGCACCGACTGGTGCAGGCTTTTTCCGGCGACCTCATCCGCTTCTACTACGGCGGCGACATGATCGGCAACGAGGTGGGCGCGGCGGCCAAGAACGTGGTGGGCATTGCCGCCGGATTTTTAGACGGCGTGGAGATGTCCAGCCTGAAGGGCGCGCTCATGAGCCGAGGGACGCGGGAGGTGGCGCGGCTCATCAAGGCGATGGGCGGCAACGAGCTGTCGGCCTACGGGCTGTGCCATTTGGGCGATTACGAGGCGACCGTGTTCTCGCCGTACAGCCACAACCGCCAGTTCGGCGAGTCGTTTATCCGCAACCAGGACTATCATCGGCTGGCGGAGGGGTACTACACTGTGGAAGCACTGATGCTGCTGGAGCAGCGGTATCACGTGGAGCTGCCCATTTGCCGCGCGGTACACGCCATTCTCTACGAACACGCCGACCCGCGAGCTGAGCTGCAAGCGCTGCTGCGGCGTGGGCTGCGGGCAGAGCTTGAGGACTGAGATACGTTAAAATCACCCCCTCCGCCCGGAGGGGGTGATTTTTTGTGTCGTGCGGCGGCCTGAGCCGCCCTCTTTTCGTTTTGCTTTGCCGTTTACTTCGCGGCCTTGGCGGCCTTGATGGACTCGATGAGCTCGGGGACGACCTTG
>CAVGSO010000064.1:0-6361 GCA_963631875.1 Firmicutes bacterium CAG:341
ACTCACAAGGAGTGTATGGCGAAAAATGAGCTTGGTGTCTCAGAAAAATCCATACCAATTTTGGAGCTTTAGTGTAGCACACAAAAGTGCAAAAGTCAACATCTCAGCTCGGTTTTTGCCTGAAAGCGGGTGACTTTTCCCGTGCAGTTACCCCTATATACCCCAACAGTTTAACGATTGCCCCTATAATTTAACGAATACCCGATAATTTAACGATTACAGTAGCACGGAAAGCTGCACTCCCCGAAAAATACACGAAACCCCGCCGCAGAATTGCTCCGCAGCGGGGTTCGCTTATATGCCAAAGCAGCCGAAAAGCCTGATCTCAAGCGGTTTTCGGGCATAGAAAAAGTCCACCGTATTCTATCAGAATTACAGTGGACTTATGGTGGAGCTGAGGGGAGTCGAACCCCTGTCCGAAAGCACTTCAACAGGACCTTCTCCGAGCGCAGTCGGGTTTCAACATTCCCTCGCCGCGCAGACACCCGACGGACTGCGCGGTTCAGTAGAGTCATGATGCGTGGGCGGGGCAACTCTTACCCGCCGCACGGACGCCACATCAACGACGCCCTCCCCGGCCTGTGGCCTCTCCGGTTCGGACGGCTGCCTTTAGTTAGGCAGCGACAGCAAGTTTATTGTTGTCAGTTCATTTTTAAGTTGCCCGTTTTATGGCGGTCAGGCGCCGCCGCTCGCTTATCCTGCCTCTGCACCCCCGTCGAAACCGGTGCAGCCCCAAATATGAATAAAAGTACCGGCGGGGAGGGCGGCTGCCCTCCCCGCAGCGGCGTTTACCGGTGGAACGGGTCGGCCAGCTTCTCCGGCTCGGGGTACGTCTCGCCGTGGGTGTCCACGGTGACGGAGGCGATGACCTGATCCTTCTTGGGCTTGTTGGTCATCATGTTCCGGGGCTGGTTGGCGATGGCGTCCACCGTCTCCAGCCCGTCCATCACGCAGCCGAAGGCGGCATACTGCCCGTCCAGATGCGGTGCGTCCTTGTGCATGATGAAGAACTGACTTCCGGCGCTGTCCGGGGCTTGGGCGCGCGCCATGGACAGCACGCCCCGCGTGTGGCGCAGGTCGTTGCGGAAGCCGTTGGCCTCGAACTCGCCCTTGATGCAGTAGCCGGGGCCGCCCATGCCGTTGCCGTCGGGGCAGCCGCCCTGGATCATGAAGCCGGGGATGACGCGGTGGAAGATCAGACCGTTGTAAAAGCCCGCGTTGGCCAGGGAGATAAAGTTATACACGCTCTGCGGCGCGATGTCCGGGTACAGCTCGCAGGTGATCTTGCCGCCGTCCTGCATTTCAATGGTGACGATGGGATTTGCCATATTCGTATCCTCGTTTCTTTCTGTTTACGTGGTTGTCAGCGCAGGTTCTTCTCCCGCATGGCGCGGTCCATTTCGCGCTTGGCGTCGCGCTTGGCCACGGCGTCCCGCTTGTCGTAGTTCTTCTTGCCCTTGCACAGCCCCAGCTCCACCTTGACGCGGGAGTTCTTGAAGTACACGGACAGGGGGATGAGGGCGTAGCCGTCCTGCTTTTGCAGGTCGTGGAGCTTGCGTATCTCCCGCTTGTGCAGCAGGAGGCGCTTGGGACGGTCGGGGTCGCGGTTGAAGATATTGCCGTGGTCGTAGGGGGAGATGTGCAGGCTGTGGGCGTAGACCTCGCCGTCCTTGGCCACGCAGTAGGAGTCCTTCAGGTTCAGCGTCCCGGCGCGGATGGACTTGACCTCCGTGCCGAACAGCTCGATGCCGGCCTCGTAGCGATCCTCCACGAAGTAGTCGTGGAACGCCTTGCGGTTCTGCGCCGCGATTTTGATGCCGGACTTCTCCATGAAAGCTCCCTCCCCTCCGGCGGTGTGGAAAACAGTATAGCACATTTTCTCGCAGGGCGCAATACTGGTAATTCTGAACTTTCTGTGATATACTGTCGAAAACAAAGGGGGTACGGCGTATGGACATGACCGAGAAAATGCTGGAGAGCCGGGAGGTGTACCGCGGGCGCATTCTGCGTGTGCGGGAGGACAAGGTACGGCTGCCCAACGGGAAGACCGGGACGCGGGAGATCGTGGAGCATCCCGGCGGCGTGGGCATATTGGCCTTGGACAGTGAGCAGCGCGTGGCGCTGGTGCGCCAGTACCGCTACGCGTTCTCCCGCGTGCTGACGGAGATCCCGGCGGGCAAGCGGGAGCGCGGCGAAGCACCGCTCACCACCGCGCAGCGGGAGTTAAAGGAGGAGATCGGCGCGGAGGCCGACGAGTGGACGGACTTGGGCGCGCTCATCGCTTCCCCGGGCTGCTACGGCGAGACGCTCTGCCTCTTCATGGCGCGGGGGCTGCACCTCGGCGCGACCCACCCGGATGAGGACGAGTTTTTGGAGGTGCTGTACCTGCCCTTTGGACAAGCGGTGGCGCAGTGCCTTGACGGTACGCTGACCGACGCCAAGACGGTGGCGGCCATCCTCAAGGCAAAGCTTTTGCTGAATGCGTAAAAAAGCCTTGTATTCCTGCCGCTTTTCCGTTACACTGAGCGCATAAGACTTCGGAGGGAGAGACGAATTATGACGATGCATACCAAGAAAAACGTGGCGGTTGTGCTGCTGGTGCTGTCCATGCTGCTGTGGGTGCTGCGCAAGACGGGTGCGTTCTATGTGCCGGGGCTTTCTATGGTGCTGCTGGGCGTGTCGATGCTCATCGTGGGTATCATGATGTTCCAGATCAAGCAGAAAAAGAAGCTCGCCGGGACACTGATCGTGGCCTTCGGCCTGTTCTGCTTCTTTGCCGCGGTGATGGAGATCCTCAGCGCAGCGGGCAAAACCATCTGAAAAAAACGGATACAGAGAAAGAAGGGGCGAGAGGTTCTCCTTTTTGCAATATTTTTTTGCTTGTCGGCGGTTTTCGCCTTGACTTTTCTGCGAAAATCGTGTATGATAGTTGCTGTTGTAAAGGCATATAACTTTACAGAAGGAGGAAGCACCGTGAAAAACCAGACCTACCGCATGACCATGCTGTTCGATTTTTACGGCGACATCCTTACCGAGCGGCAGCGGGAGCTGTTCGACCTCTACTACAATGAGGATCTCTCGCTGTCGGAGATCGCGGAGAACTGCGGTATCTCCCGCCAAGGTGTGCGGGACGTGATCGTGCGGGCGGAAGCGGCCATGGCCGAGCTGGAGGACAAGACCGGGCTGGTCAAGCGCTTTCTGCGGATGCAGCAGCACGTGGAGGCGGTCATTGCCGCCGCCAACGAGATCAAGACCGTGAACTATCGGCAGTACGAAAACCCGCGCTTAGAGGCGCTGGCGGACGAAATTTTGACGAGTGCCGCCGCCCTGAAGGAGTGACCCATGGCATTTGAGGGACTGAGTGACAAGTTAAACGGCGTATTCAAGCGGCTGCGCGGCAAGGGTCGGCTGACCGAGGCCGATGTCCGCGAGGGAATGCGCGAGGTGCGCCTCGCCTTGCTGGAGGCCGACGTGAGCTACAAGGTCGTCAAGGACTTTGTCGCGGACGTGACGGAGAAGTGTATCGGCACGGACGTGCTGGACAGCCTCACCCCGGCGCAGCAGATCGTCAAGATCGTCAACCAGGAGCTGACCGCGCTCATGGGCGGCACGGCCGCAAAGCTGACGACCGCCTCCAAGGGGCCGACTGTCGTGATGATGGTGGGCTTGCAGGGCGCGGGTAAGACGACGAACGGCGCGAAGCTGGCCGGCCTCATGCGCCGTCAGTTCGGGCGCAGACCGCTGCTGGTTGCCTGCGACGTGTACCGCCCCGCCGCCATCAACCAGCTGCAGGTGGTGGGCAAGCAGCTCGACGTCCCCGTCTTCGAGATGGGACAGATCGACCCCGTGACCATCGCCACAGAGGCGGTGAAGTACGCCGCCGACCACGGACACGACATGGTGTTTTTGGACACGGCGGGTCGGCTGCACATCGACGAGGCGTTGATGGACGAGCTGAAGGCGGTCAAGGCCGCCGTCCACCCCAATGAGATCCTACTCGTGGTGGATGCCATGACAGGCCAGGACGCGGTGAACGCGGCCAAGGCGTTCGACGACGCGCTGGGCATTGACGGCGTACTGCTGACGAAGCTCGACGGCGACGCGCGCGGCGGTGCGGCACTTTCGATTCGCGCCGTCACGGGGAAGCCCATCAAGTTCGTCGGTACGGGCGAGAAGCTCGACATGATCGAGCCGTTCCATCCCGACCGCATGGCCGGTCGCATTCTGGGCATGGGCGATATGCTCACGTTCATCGAGAAGGCCGAGCAGCAGTACGACGAGAAGCAGGCCAAAAAATTAGAGGAAAAGCTGCGCAAGAACCGTCTGACCCTCAGCGACTACTTAGATCAGCTTGAGCAGCTTCAGAATATGGGCGACCTCAGCCAGCTCGCGGGGATGCTCCCCGGCGGGATGGCGAAGAGCTTCGACCCGGAGCAGATCGATGAGAAGAAGATGGCGCGGACGAAGGCCATCATCCGCTCCATGACGCCGCAGGAGCGCGAGAACCCGCAGATCCTGAACGCCAGCCGCAAGAAGCGTATCGCCGCCGGCTGCGGCCTTGAGGTGGTGGACGTGAACCGTCTGCTCAAGTCCTTCGAGACGCTCCAGCAGATGACCAAGGCCATGACCAAGGGCGGTATGCGGGGCTTCGGCGGGTTCATGAACGGCATGGGCGGCAAGGTCGCCCGCGGCGCAATGCACGGCTTCGGCCGCAAGAAACGGCTGAAATGAGCCGAAAACGTGTGTAAGTGCAGAAGCATTTAACAGAGATAAACTTATTATTTTTCATGGAGGAACATCAAAATGGTCAAAATTCGTCTGAGAAGAATGGGTGCGAAGAAGGCGCCTTACTATCGTGTGGTCGTGGCGGACTCCCGCTATCCCCGTGACGGTCGTTTCATCGAGGAGATCGGCGTGTACGATCCCTGCGTCTCCCCCGCCAAGATCAGCATCGACGCCGACCGCGCCCGCGAGTGGATCAAGACCGGCGCACAGCCCACGGACACCGTGCGCGCTCTGCTGAAGAAAGTTGACGTGCTGTAAGTCGGGGCAAAGCCAATGAAGGATTTGCTGCTGTATATCGCCCAAAATCTGGTGGAACACCCGGAGCAGGTGACGGTGACCGAGGTGGAGAACGGCGATGAGCTGACGCTGCAGCTCCGCGTCGCCCCGGAGGACATGGGCAAGGTCATCGGCAGACAGGGGCGTATCGCCAAGGAGATACGTACCGTCGTCCGCTCCTACGCCCAGCGCACCGGCGCCAAGGTCTCGGTGGATATTGTTGACTGAGCATATAGAAAGAACGCCCTCCGGCTTTGCCGGAGGGCGTTTTGAGGCTGTTAAAAAAGCTGTGAAATATGAAATTTCACAGCTTTTCGTGGTGGACCTGAAGGGATTCGAACCCTCGACCTCTCGGATGCGAACCGAACGCTCTCCCAGCTGAGCTACAAGCCCGAATATGCAATTTGGCGGCTTTCCGCCGAACACTTTCATATTATACACGTTTTTCCTGAAAAAGCAAGAGGGAATTTTCTCTTTCTCAAGGCATTGCGAAATTCTGCATTTTTACAAAAGCGCTGAAGTCGCTCGGCGTTCTGCTGCGCGACTACATGATTGGCTCCGGCGATGAATTTATCTCGTCGGGCAAAAGCGGCGCTCCAAAAGGGAAACCACCCGATGGGTGGTTTCCCTTTTGGAGCGGGCGACGAGGCTCGAACTCGCTACCTCGACCTTGGCAAGGTCGCGCTCTACCAGATGAGCTACGCCCGCAAACGCAAGGGAAATTATAGCGTATACCCGGCGATTTGTCAAGCATAAATTTCCGCGTTTCGGGGGAAAATGTGCGTATTTGCCTCGCATAGATTTTCATGTTTCGGAGAGAGGTGTATGCATTCGTTATGCATAAATTTGCGCTTTTAGAATAAAGGGCGGGGTCTCCCCCGCCCTTTACGGTGCATTTTAGGTGCGTTTCGTGACGCTTTATGCGCGTTTTATGCGCGCTTTGTGACCGTTTTTGACCGACTGCGGTCAATTAAAGAGCTTGGAGATGGAGATCTCCTGATAAATGCGCTCGATGGCCTCGGCGAACATGGGCGCGACGGAGAGGTACTTGATTTTTTCGCAGCCCGCACCCATCGTCTCGGGGATGGTGTTGAGCAGGGCGATCTCCTTGATGACGCTGCCGCTCAGACGCTCGAGCGCGGGGCCGGAGAGGACGCCGTGGCTGGCGCAGGCGTAGACGCTGTGTGCACCGCCGACCTCGACGATGGCCTTGGCCGCGTTGCAGATCGAGCCGGCGGTGTCGATCATGTCGTCGAAGAGGATGCAGTCCTTGCCCTCCACGTCGCCGATGACGTTCATG
>CAVGSO010000065.1:0-5443 GCA_963631875.1 Firmicutes bacterium CAG:341
CGCAGGGAATAGCGGGCAATGTAAAAGGGTCGCTTGCGTTATCTGGGGTGGAAAGAGAGAGGCGTGCGGGAGAGGGTTTGGGCTGACAGGCTGACCGTGTTGAGTCAGCCCAAACCCTCTCCCCGCAGCCCCGCCGCTTCCACCAAAAATTCAACTGACCCCCAGACAACAAAAACCCGGAGCAAAAACCGCCGTTTTTGCTCCCTTGAACCGGCTCGTCTCTTACAAAGAGACGATTGCCACTCGCAAATGTAATGATTATTATGCGATTGACAAATTTTTGCCTCCGATTTTTTCTAAAATTTTTTCTTTTTCTCACTCCCGCCCCAAGCTAACGGCCTGACATCCCGCCTTTTGCGAAGCCCGTGCGTCTCTTTGTAAGAGACGCACGGCCTTTTTTATTGTGCAAGTATCGATGGATTAACGGATTATAAGACAACGTTTAACTTTTAAATATTTTGTGTTATGGAAAACAAGAAACTCAATGAAATCTACGAAAGGCCCCTTGCGGAGCTTATCGACATCCGCCTCGAGGGCGTGCTCTGCTCCAGCGGCACGGGCGAGGACATGGACACCAACCGCGACGGCTATGATGACATGTAGTCCGCCTCCCTTTCCGGCAAAGACAGAAAAACAAACAAACACATTGTTTAATATTAAACATCAACTTCAATCATTTATGAGAAAATCATTCATCATCGCGGCCGTCCTCGTGGCGGCGCTGACCTCCTGCCAGAAAGAGGTGCAGGAAATCAGTGGGGCGGGTGAGAACGTCCTGAGGGCTACGCGTGAGGCCTTCACCGACGACGCCACCAGGGCTCTCATCGACGACAATGGCGCCTTCACCTGGACATCGGGCGACCAAATCTCCGTCTACGACGGCAAATCCAAGTGGGCCCCGTACAAGACTGCGGACGGCGGGTCGTCCAGCGCCACTTTCAGCGGCTCCGGGACCCCGTCCGGCTACGCCTACTACCCGTTCATCGGCACCGGCCTCAAGAACAACGCTCCGTCCTACGACGAGATCAAGGGCGAGCTGACCGTCAACCTCCCGTCCAGCTACGAGTGGGAGGCGAACCAGACCAACGTCCCTATGCTCGCGACCTTCGACGACGCCTCCAAGGGCCTCACCTTCAAGCACCTGGGCGGCCTCGTGAAGTTCACCTTCAAGGGCGTCACCGCGAATGACGGCTCCGTCGACTTCTGGACGACCGACGCCGAGGGCGTCAACCAGAAGATCTCCGGAAGCTTCACCGTCGCCGCTGACGGGCATATCAGCACCTCCGCAGCGGAAGCCGAGGACAAGGTCACCGTCAGCTTCAAGGCGGCCGACGTCCCTGAGACCGGCGAGATGGCCTTCTACTTCCCTGTCCCTGCGGGCAGCCACGTCTTCAACGTCGAGTTCAAGTCCGGCAAGACTGACGTGCCTGTCTACGGCACCAAGGCACAGACCATAGAGCGCAGGACCTTCAAGAAGATCAGTCCGTTCACCATCAGCAGCGTCGACGGCGGCAGCGAGAGCAAGGCCGTCTCCACGCTGACCGTGGACAAGGCCGTCTCCGGCACCCTCTACCTGCCCTCCACCACGGGTGTCGTCGACGTGAAGTTCAACGCGGCCCAGACGCAGGCCCTCATCCTCGCCTACGACCCTCTCGGCGACAAGCCGGGGAGCGTGAACATCTCCGCGGGTGATTACACCGTCGCCAACCTCACCCTCAACCTCGGCTCGAGCACCGTCACCCTCGTGGACGGCACTTTCACGACCCTCACCGCCACCACGGCGGCCAACACCCTCGTCGTGAACCAGAACGTGAAGATCGGCACCAAGCTTGACGTCAAGGCGGGCAACCTCGTCTTCAACGGCATGACCAACAACAGTGCCGATGTTATAATCAACAACGCCACCTCCAGCGTCACCGTCGGAACGTACGACAACGGCAACGGCCGCATCGCCAAGCTCACCCTCAACTACTGTGACTCCGTGATTGTCGCGGGCACCGTAGCGAACATCGGCGGCTCCGCCGCCTCCACGGTCCTTGTCAAGACCAGCGGCACGGTGTTAGGCTCCAGCAACACCGGCATCAACGTCTATAAGGAGTATGACGGCACGACAACGGGCGCTTTCACCGGCTTATGTAATAAGCAGACCCTCCTCAACCTCGCCGGCCTCAAGTCGAAGATTGACGATGCGAAGGCTAACGCTCTCACTCTTAATAATGGCGAGGCCTTCAGCGAATCCGACCCTGTCGAGATCAGCAAGAGCATCGATATCACCCTCCAGAACAATGAAGTCTCCGCCAGCTTCGAAGTGAAGAAAGGCGCGACGCTCACCCTTCTGGGGAGCGGCACGCTGCGCGGCGACATCAATGTCGAGAGCGGCGCCGCAGTGAAGCTCAGCAGCGCAAGCGTAGCCCTTAACGGCGACATCACCAACGCCGGTACGCTCACCCTCACCGCCGCCACCATCAATGGCGATATCAAGAACGACGGCAAGCTCACCGTTACCTCCGCCACCCTTGGCGGCGTCATCGACAACAGCGCCGCCCAGTCCTTCGCCGTCGCCAGCGGCGTCGACCTTCCGGAGGTCATCGAGAAGAACGGAAGCAGCAGGATCGCGTATGTCACCGATGCCGACGGTCTCACCGACGCCATCAACGACGCCAACGAAGACAAGACCTGGAAGTTCAGCAAGATCGTCGTGAACAACGCCCTCAACACTGTCGGCCAGACCTTCGCCATCGGCTCCGCCAAGTCCGCCTCCCGCGCGCTTGAGATTGAGCTGCGCGGCAACATCACGATGAGCAGCGTCGACGCCTTCAAGATCGAGAACGCCGACGTAGAGTTCACCGCCGCCCAGGTGAAGGCTGACGGAACTGCAGAGTCTGGTAAGACGTACACCATCACCGCAGAGGGGAACAGCACCTTCTCTCTCACCGGCAAGAGCTCCGACGCCGACGCCAAGGACTACACCACCCTCAAGCTCAACGCGGGCGTAATCCTCAGCGGGGCCAACGCCATCAAGGTCGCCAGCAACAACAGCTTCGGCATCGTCGTCACCAGCTACGCCGACCTGAGCGTGGCCGGCATCGACGCCTCGGCGGGCAACGCCACCGCCTCCTCCCTCAACGCCCCTGTCTTCAACCTTTGGGGCGGCAGCGTGAAGAGCATCAACGCGGGCAAGTACGCCGTGTGGAACCTCGAGGGTGTCAGCGTCAGCAACAATGCCGCCGCCGCCATCGATCTCAAAGCGGGCACGATGACGATCGACGGTACGTATGCGAGTGAAGACTGGACGACCAAGGTCACCGGCACTGGTCAGATCGCCATCGCCGTCAGCGGCGGCGCGACCCTGAAGGTCAATGGCGGCGCAATCACCGGCACGACCGCCGTTGACCTTGACAAGGGCGCAGTGACCGTCACCGGCGGCACGATCAGCGGCACGACCGCCTTCGACATCGTCAACGACAACACCGCGGTCACGCTCTCCATCAGCGGCGCCACCGTCAGCGGCAAGTTCACCCTGTCCGAAGCCGCCAGCGCCGCCAAAGCCGTCAAGGGCTTCATCCATAGCGGCAGCTTCGATGACCTCAGCGCGCTGAACCTCGGCGAGGACGGCAAGACCGTGAACATCAAGCTCGCCAAAGGAGCCAGCGATGCCTCCTACACCGTAGATGCCGGCAAGGTCGTCGTGCTCGACCTCAACGGCAAGACGGTGACCAGCAGCTCTGCCAACACCTTCACCGTCGCCTACGGCGGCTCCCTCACCATCACGGACACTGACGAGTCGGGCAACGGCGCAGTCGCGAACACCGAGGCGAACAAGGTCTGCATCCTCAACAACGGCATCGTCGTTCTCAATGGCGGCAAGTACGGGCGTATCATCAACCGCGGAGAGAGCATGACCATCACGGGCGCGACCGTCACATCCGATGTCGCCGGCGCCCTCATCCAGAACGGCTACGACAACTACGTGAGCGAGTACACCGAGAAGAACGCCGAGGAGGCCGTATCCTACGCCTATCCGAAGCTCATCATCCAGAGCGGCACCTTCTCTGCCACGTCCAATGTCGCGAGCATCGTGAACAACGCCGATGGCGGAGTGCTCGTGATCAACGGCGGCGAGTTCTCGAACTCAGTCAGCGGGGAGGCTTGCATCCTCAACAGCCACAAGGTGACCATCACCGATAAGAGCGATGTCAACCTCAAGGCGGAGAGTGGAACTGTCCTGAAGAGCGCAGCCGCGTATGGCAACAGCGACTACGGTCAGGCGATTGAGTATGACTACCGGAAGGGCGAGATGACCGTCTCCGCCACCAAGGCGTCATGCTTCGCCGGCTCACTCGTCGGCCCTGACGCGAAAGAATACGGCAAGCTCGTCATCGAGGGCGGCCAGTACAGCGCCAACCCTGAGGAGTTTGTCGACACGAAAGGGTACACGGTGACTCCGGTGACCGTGCCGTCAGGTACGATGTACACCGTAACAAAAACAGCCGAATAAGGTGAACGTCCGCAAGCCGGGCTGCATGCAGCCCTGAAACGGACCATGGATTGCCGGCCGACAGTCGCGAGACTGCCGGCCGGCTTTCTTTTTTCTCCTCCACATCATTCCCTTTTCTCCCTCCTCGCCTCCTCATCCCTTCCGAGCGTCGCACATCACACTCACCTCCCGCCAATCCCTTCCATCCCTTTCCATCATTTCTTTCCTTCTTTGCCGGCCGGTTCCCGGGGGAGGTGCCGCCTGCGATATTTCGGGTAGAGCGGGCATCCGCCTCTCCCCGGAGGCCCGTCCCTCTCCGACATTCACTTTCTTCTTTCGTCCGGCCAGCCCCGCTTTCATCGGACTTTTTTCGTTTTTATGCCATTTGTCCGGTGAACCCCCAGCCTCACCGGACATTTCCCGCTTCCTCCGTCAAAACGGCTTTCCGCCGGACAAACCGTCACTTTTCAGTACTTTCTCCGGCAGAAGGCCGTTTCCCCGGACAAACCGTTCCGCTTGCTTGCGAGATTGGGAAAAGGCAGGACAGGCAGGGGAGACACGCGATGCTTTTGTGTTGAGCGTGTCTCCCCTGCCTGTCCTGCCGCACATTGTTGCCGTAGCGGCCTAATGGAGCGGGTGGCTCCTGTTCGACACGAAAGCGTCGCCGGAGCCTCAATCAGATTCAGCTGCGCCGTAAGCTCATCACTTCTTCCTCGGAGAGCCCTGTGCAACTTGCTATCTGGCTGACCGGCAGTCCCGCCGCCAGAAAGTTCGCGGCAATCTCCCGGGATTTCTCCTTTTGCCCTTTGGCTTCTCCTTCCGCAATTCCCTCGGCCTTGCCTTTGGCTTCGCCTTTGGCCATACCTTCTGCGAGCCCCTCCTCGCGGGCGGTTCGTCTTGCGTATGCGTCTTCCGCAATCTTGTCCAGATCTCTTATCATATCCTTTTCGAAAATCAGTTTCTTCT
>CAVGSO010000066.1:0-5409 GCA_963631875.1 Firmicutes bacterium CAG:341
TGCCAAGCTGCGTGTTGCCGGTGACGACCGCTACGGTTGCGCGGCTGCTGTCGTCCGCGTCCGCCGTGACCGTCACGATGGCGTCGTTAGAACTCGTCCACTTCCACGTCGCGCCGGCCACAGGGGTGCTGATCGCCGCCTCTGCGGTGAAGCTCGTTCCGTCAGCGCCCGCCAGCATCGTCAGAACCTGATCCTTGATGTCCTCCAATGCTTCTGTGCTGCCGCTTGTCGTGACCTTGCTGATCGTCACCTCGCCGATTTCCACGCCGATGCTTCTCAGCAGCGCCAGCGCGTCCAAGGAGGGGAGCGTACTTCCGTTGGAATAGAAGCCGTCCTTGTCCTTTGCCGAGCCGATATCGTTCGCAGTGACAAACTCGCCGATCACATTGATCACATAAAAGGAGCTCTTCTGCGGGATAAACGGTACTCCGTTCTTCGTGGCATTCTCCACCTTGTCCAGCAGCAGCCCTGTCGCGGTGCCGGGCTCGATGGGCTGAGACCAGTACGCCCAGCCGTCCGCGTCATACACCCAGCCGACAAACGCGGCCTTTTCTTCGGCGGACTTCTCGTTATATGCTGCCATCGTGATTACGGCGGCGGTAAGGGTCTCCTTTGCGGTGTGCGTCTCCTCCACCGTTACCGCTTCGCCGCCGTCCGTCTCCGGCGTGTAGGCTGCTGTGTCGGTCTTTCCTGTGGTTTTGTACTCGTCGGTGCTGTAATCCACATAGTCGTCATAATGCCCGGCGGTACCCTCCTTGCCGTCATATGTGCCGTTGATGTCGGCGGTCTGGCTGGTGTTGTCCTTGTTGAAGGTGGGCATATAGGTGGTGGAGCCGCCGAACGACCATTTCCAGTATTTGCGGAAGGTCTCCTCGCTGTTCGCAACCCCCGACACCGTTCCCGCGCCAAGCTCGCTCTCGTCGGGGATATGGGTCGTCCATGTGGTTTCGTTCGCATAGCTCGCGCCGTCCACCAGCGAGACGGCCTTGTTGCCGTCGCTCCTGGTGATGGTCGTCCCGGTGACGGTGTACTTACCGGCACCGTCGCCGACCTCCATGTACTCGTCGAGACGGACGCGGGCGTAGATGTCCTGTGTGCCGTAGTTCTCCACATAGACGTCCTTCGTGCCGTTCGGGCCGCTGAAATCATCGTGCAGCCGTCCGCCGGGGTTGGGCGTCGTCGTCATCAGGTTCTGCGCCCGCTGGCCGATGCTCTGCCACGCCAGAGTGCCGGAAAGCATGATCGTCAGCGCCGCCGCCACGGCAATGACCGACGTCGTCCTGCGGCGCAGCTTTCTGTTCGCTTTTGCTGACAATGCTCTGCTTTCCCTCCCTTTGTGTTTTCTGTCGCCGGAATATCACCGGCGGTCGCCTGCCCGCGCCCCGGCGTCAGGCCGGAGCGCAGGCGGGCGGCGGGCTAAATTGCCTTAGTTGCTCGCAGTGCCGAGGTTATACCAGAATGCCGGACGGATGTATATGCCGCCGCTTACATTATTCCTCGTACTCGCCACGCTCTTCACAGTGTTGGCGGTCGAGTTCTGAATGTACAGGCTGTTTGTTGTATTGGCCCTGTTGGGTGTACGCAGCCATGTGTGATAGATATAAACTCTGTTGCCCAGCGCCTTCAGGGACAGCGTTGTCTTATTACTTGTGGTATACTCCCAGTCATTCGGTGTAGCATTGCCTACGGTCCCGCTTGTCGCCTTGCCCGTGACATCCGCTTCGGAAAGCACGAAGAAGGTATCCTGCGTCTCGCTCTTGTATTGCGTTGTAGCATCAGTCTTAGACGGATCGTAGGTCGCTATCGTCACCTTAAGTGCGTTGGCCACAGCCTCGGGGTGGGTTTTGGGGAAGCCGCTATCCCCATTCAGCCAGGATCTTACCGTACTCTTCTCCCAGCTGTTGGTTGTACCGTAGCTGCTGCTGATTATGACATTATCGCACACCAGCAGAGCCGCCCTGTGAGTGATTGATTCATTTTCATACGCCGACTGACCCTGGATGGAACTCTGCACCGCCACAACGGTATAGTTGACACCGTCCAGCTTGACCGTCTCTCCTACCTTCAGATCCTTCGGCACATTGGCGACGAAGGAGGCCGAGGCCAGTACCGCGCCGCTCGGAGTTGTATAGCTTGCGGTGATGGTAATGGTACCAAGCTTATCGTTATTATCTGCAACCTTGACTGTTGCGCGGCTGCTGTCGGACGAGTCAGGCGTCACCGTCACGATGGAGCTGTCAGAGCTTGTCCACTTCCATGTCGCGTCCTCCACAGGGCTGCTGAACGCCGCCGCTGCGGTGAAGCTTGTTCCGGCATCGTCTGTCGTCATTGTCTGGACCTTGTCTGTGATGTCCGTCAATGTTTCTGTGGTGGTGCTGCTGTCTCCGCTTGTTGTTGTCGTTGTCACCTTACTGAGCGTCACCGAGCCGATGTCCACGCCGATGCTGCTCAGCAGCGCCAGCGCGTCCGGAGAGGGCGGCGTGCCTCCGTTGGAATAGAAGCCGTTTGCGTTTGTTTCTGTGCCGATGTCTTCATAGGTAATGAACTGCGCCACGGCGTTGATGGCATAGTAGGAGTCCTGCTGCGGCATCACCGATACCTCTCTGCCGGTCGCGGAGGTCTTGGTGGCGTAGTCAATCTTGTCCAGCAGCAGGCCGGTGGCCGTGCCGGGAGCGATGGGCTGAGACCAGTACGCCCAGCCGTCGCTGTCGTACACCCAGCCCTCAAATGCCAGCTTGTCACTCAGGCTGTTGTACTCCGCCATGGTGATGACCTGTGCCTTCAGGGTCTTCTGAACGGTGTGTGTTTCCGTTACCTTGCTGGTGCTGTTATTGTCTTCATTGTAATAGGAGGCCTCTGCCGTCTTGCTGGCATTCTCCTCCAGCGTGTAGTCCACGAAATCGCCGTAGGCCGTTCCGCTGTCGCCGCCCGCCATCGTGCCGTTGATGTCGGCGGTCAGGCTTTCGTTGCTGAGGTTGAAGGTGGGCATATAGGTGGTCTCGCCGCCCATCGTCCAGGTCCAGTACTTATGGAAGGTCTCTTTATTGTTCACCCAGCCGCTTTCCATACCGTCGCCGATCGTTGCGGAGGTGCCGCCGGGGATGTGCGTCGTCCACGTGGTGTCATCGTCAAACTTCGCACCGTAAACAAGGGACTGTGCTTCCTTGTCTGTGTCGTTCGTGCCGGCACCCTTGCCGAGCTCCATGTACTCGTCGAGACGGATACGGGCGTAGATGTCCTGCGTACCGAAGTTCTCCACATAGATGTCCTTCGTGCCGCCGGGGCCGCTGAAATCATCGTGCAGTCGTCCGCCGGGGTTGATCGTGGTCTTAACCTCGTTCTTCGCCTTCTGGCTGATGCTCTGCCACGCCAACGTGCCGGAGAACATGATCGCCAGTGCCGCTACCACGGCAATGACTGACGTCGTCCTGCGGTTGAGCTTCTTCTTTGTCGCTGTTGCCATTGCTCTGCTTCTCCTTTTTTCGTATTTTTATGCTCAGCTTGCGCTTCTCCGCAGCGTGAGCGCCGCTCTCTGCGGAGGTGGATTCCTTTGGCCTTTCCCTGCGTGGCGCTTCCTCCTCGTCCGCCTTCAGCGAACGGGTGAGGAACCAGCTCAGCACCGTCCATACCGCCAGCAGGAAGATTACCAGCGGCCAGTTTTGGCGGATCCACTGGGCAGTCTGCCCCAGCCACAGGTTGTGGTAGATCACCTTGCCCACCACATTGACGGCGGGCACGGGGTCGCTGTCCGGTGACTGGTTGTTCGTGCCCTTGGTGCGGAAGGAAAGCGTTCCGTCCGTCTGGCGGTTGATCTCGATGATGCGGTGGGTAACGCAGGTGTCCGCACTGGCCATAAAGGTGATGTCGTCCCCCACCTGCAGGGTGGAAGCGTCCACCCGATGGGTGATGATAAAGGAATCCTGGGGAATGACATCCTGCATGGAGCCGGAAAGCACCACCATGCCGCAGTAGCCTGCCACGCTCACCGGCGCGCCGCTCTGTGCCGAGCGGAGCAGCACCGCGCCGACAATGAGCATGGCAAGCGCAAGATAATACGCGGCGTGCCCTGCCAGTATGGCAATGCGCCTGCCGGCGGCGGGCTTTTCCTCCGCTGCCTCGGGGCATTCCCCGTCCGGCGCCGCGGCAAGCGCAGCGTCGCCGCGCTCTGCCTCGGACGGACTGACGCCCTCAAGCCTGCGCTCAAGCGCCTCTACGCGCCGCTGCAATGCTTCGGTCTGCTGCCGCAGCGCTGTCACCTGTTCGGCAAGCGCGATCTGCGGCTCGTCGGCGGTCTCGCCGTCTTTGTTGTTGATCGCCATCCGTTTCCTCCCCTCATGCTTCTGTTTTGCTTATATATAAAGGCGATGCTGGTTCAGCCAGCGGCTTCGCCGCCTTTATTTCCGTTTATGCCCAGCGCGGAAAACACCGGCTGGAAGACCATGTGATAGACTGTGCTCACATTCATATCGTCGTTTTTGTAAACGCCCTTCAGAATATTTACCGCCGCCGCCACCGTTCCGTCGATGAGATTTGCCACCAGCATGTGGAGGTTGCATTGGCTCGAAACGGAAAACTGCTCGTCCACCGCCTGCATGAAATCCAAAAAGACCTTGAAGTTTCTGTTTCGCTGCTCCAGCAGCTCCGGCGTGTGGTAGGGCGAGTTGTAAAAGGTCCAGTAAAAGATCGTGCGGTCGGCGTCCGCCATCAGGTAGTTCCAGTAGGCCATCCACAAAAGCCAGCAGAGATTGTCAAAGTTCTCTGCATCCCTTATGTCGGAGGGCATACCCTTGAGCATTTTCGCCATCATGGAGGAAACCTCGGTGTCGATCTCCATGAAGCAGGAGGTCAGCAGCTCGTCCTTGTTCCTGTAGTGCTCGTACACCGTCGGTGCGCTCAGCCCGGTCTCCGCCGTCAGCTTGGGATAGCTGAAATTTTCCATGCCGCCCACGGCCACAAGGTGGCGCGTTGCCCGCATGATGAGCGGCCTGAGCTGCTCCGGCGTTCTGTGTTGTGCTGCCATATGCTCGCCTCCTTCGTCCAATTCCTAAAGCCTGTTATCCGTGGTTCCCATCCGCTTTTGGGCGCAGTGATACCCATTTCAAAACGGAATAAGTATAACACCCCCCCCCCGCAAAAATCAAGCCCTTTTTCGACTTTTTTCGCGATTTTTCTCCATTTTGCTCCGGCGTGGTAAAGGGCTTTAGCGCATCGGCCCCGCCGCCCAAAGGGAATGGATAGAGAAAGCCGGTGCAGGGAATTCCCTGCACCGGCTTTCGCATCAGCGGCCCTTGTGCCACGCTGTGTACTTATGAAGGTGTAGCCTGAGCCGCCCTCTTTTCGTTTTGCTTTGCCGTTTACTTCGCGGCCTTGGCGGCCTTGATGGACTCGATGAGCTCGGGGACGACCTTG
>CAVGSO010000067.1:0-4905 GCA_963631875.1 Firmicutes bacterium CAG:341
GAGCAAGCCCGCGATGGGCTTGCTCATCTGCTTTTTCCGCAAGCTGCTCCTGCGCCATACCTTACTGCCTACGAAGCCGACGAATATTTTGTCCCAGCATTTCATGAAGGGTTTCGGATTTAAGGTGGTCATCGTTGTATGCTGCCATGGTTGTACCTTCCTTATTACGGACAACGAGGATGGGGTCGCCAATCATTCGGTTTGAGTACCTTTTTACTTTTTCTCATCCGCAGCATCACGCCCTGCGGCGGGTTGTGGTCAATGGCACCTACGATGCGGTGGGGCATATACGGCTCCTCCAGATAGGAAATATCCTCGTCCGTGAGTTTTACTGCCAGTGCAGCGGCAGCATCGTCCAGATACTTTGCTTTGGTCGCTCCCACGATGGGAGACGCCACGCCTTTGACCCAATGCCACGCCAGCGCAATTTCCTGCATCTTCACGCCGTACTTTTCGGTAAGTTCTGCCACGCGGGTGACGATCTGCATATCCTGCTCCTCGGTGCGGTCATATTTGCCCATGGCAACACGGTCAGTCCTACTGCGGAGCGTATCCGTGTTCCAAGTGGGCCGGGTCAGGTGCCCTGCCGCCAAGGAGCTGTACGGCATTAGGCTGATGCCCATCTGTTTGCAAATGGGCATCAGCTCGCTCTCGTCCTCACGGTAGAGCAGATTATAGTGATTTTCCATAGCTTCAAACCGTGTCCAGCTGTGGTCACGGGCGCATAGCTGTATATTGTAGAACTGATAGCCGTACATGGCGGATGCGCCCAACGCCCGGGCTTTGCCCACCTTGACCAGATTATTCAGCGTCTCCATGGTTTCCTCAATAGGTGTTTCATAGTCGAAGTGGTGGATATGCTTATTTCTTCGATCCCATCGCGTGGGGCTTGGGAGCACCCAGCTTGAAGCCGCCCTTTTCCAGCTTGATGTCGTGAATCGCCAGACCGTTATCAAGATTCTTTTCAAAGCTGGCGCTCGTCAGGATCTGCTTTGCCAGCTGCTGTGGCTTCTTCTCCTCCAGCAGCTTGGAAACGGCGGAGACGGAAACGCTTTTGCCTCCCTCGGTCAGCGTATCGGCCATCATATCAAAGAACTTGTCAGAGGTCTCCACAGCAAGCTGCAATGCCTCGGCAGACTTCGGATCGCGCAGGAGACGCTCGAACTTCGCGCCGCCGCCGAGATCCCCGATCTGCACCATGCTGTAGATAACACAGCTGCCCATGAGTTCCAGCGCCGTCTCCCTCGGGACAGTCTCCTTGCCGGAGGCAAACTCGCTTCGCAGCGTGTCGAGAGGAGCTGCGATGTGCTCCTTGGCGAATTGGCCCAGCGAGCCGAGGCCCGCCCTGCTCAGCTTTTCCTTTGCCTCCCGCAGCGGCGCGTCCACCGCATCACGCTGATCGGCTTTCCGCCGCACCGCCTGCGTCTCCGGCATCTCGGCGGCCATTTCCTCCGGGTGGAAACGGGTCAAAAACTCCGTGAACTGCTCGTTGGTCATCAAACCGTCCTCGCCCAGCTCCACGCCGACGGTGTACTTCACGGCGGCCTCGCCCAGCTCACGCATGGCGCCGACATAGCTGTTCGTATTCATGTACCGTTCTAAGGAACCCAGCCCGTCCTTGCCCGCGGCACGGCGCTGCTCGCGCTCGTTCCTGATCATCTCCATAGCGACCATGCCGCCCACCATCAGCAGTGCAGCCGACTGCGAACCCTGATCGCAGGTGTAGATGAAATTCTCCGCCTGCTCCTGTTGGTTTATGTTCAGTAGGTGCGAGAGGAACGACGTGCGAACATTCGTCGCCTTCCAAAGCTCTCCAAGCCCATCATTTTCGTAGGAAGCGCACCTTTCCTTCAGCCATTTTGCCATGTCGGCACGGTCCACGCGCTGCTGCGCGTTGTAGGCGTCTCTCCGAGCGGCCTTTTGGATCTCCTGCGCCGACATCCCCGCAAACCGCGTCAGCCCCTTGCGGGCCTTTTCCACGGTGTCCAACTCGCCTATCCTCTGCTCGGCGTACTTTTTCAGCTCCCGCGCCACGCGGATGTGCCCCTGTTCGAGCGGACTGTGGCCGTCGTTCACGCCCTCCAGCCGCTTCTTTTCAAGATAGGTGTTGGTCTTGGCCAGCAGATCGGCATATTTCTCCGCCAGCGTTTCGCGCTGCTGCGCGTCGCCGGTCAAGCCGTTCTTCGTCAGCTTGGCGATGTCCTCAAAGCTCCTGCGCATATCGCGGAACGCGCCGGAGCGGGTCTTATACCACTTGTCGGAGTCCTCCAGCTGCTTTGTCAGCTTGTCGTTCTGATAGCGCAGGGAGTAGTTGAACAGCGCCTCCGGCTTGTCCCACACCAACTCGGTGGAGGTGGGATAGCGCTGACTGAGCACCGCCACGTGACCGTCCTGCTCGACGACCAGCGGGCGGCCGCTGGCCAGCTCATCCACGCCCGCGTTTTCCTTCACGGTGAAGCTGCCGTCCTTGCCGAACTGCTCGCAGGTGACCTTTGCGCCGCCCTCGCCGAGGGTGAAGCCGCTGCGCTCCAGCATACCCTGATAGACCTCGCCGAACAGCTTAACGGTCTCAGGGTAGCTTTTCGAGACGTCCCCGTCTATGTTTTCAAGGTTATCGAGCACACCGCCCGCTTTATACTGATCGTAGTGGGTATGCTTCTCCTTCAGCTCCGCATAGTAGTCCTCGCCCTCATTGCCGCGCTTGTTCTCATAGTCTTCATCCAACCGGTCGCAGGCATAGCCGGCCAGATCGCCGGGGTCGATAAACTCGGTGATGGGGTTGCCGTAGGCGGCGATCCGCTCGGCGGCGGCGGCGAACCGTATCTGCTCGTGGTCGAGGTGCAGCAGGTACTGCATATCCTCCTCGGAGATCTTATAGCGTCCTTTTTGCGCGGGTGCGATGAAGCCCCCCAGAGCCTCCATGGCGATCGTCTGCTCCTGCATGAGCAGGAAGTAATTGTGCGCAAGCTGCTCGGCGGGAAGGCTGGGGTCGCTCATGGCCTCCGCCTGCTCCAGCATCGCCCCCGCGATATGCGCGCGTCTCATCACCGCCTGACCGCGCCGCGTCGCAAGATCGTCCTCAAGCATGGCTTTCAGCTCCGCGTCGCTCTTGCCAGCATAAGCGGGGTCGCCGCCCTTTTTCATCTCGGCAATGCGGTCGCTGTAATACTTCTCCCAGTGCGCCTCGTTGTCATTGAACAGAAAGGCGATCTCCCTGTTTTCCGCGTCCAGCCGCGCCTTTTCCTCCGGCGTGGCCGTGGGCGGGACGTAATAGAACAGGTGCTGCTCCGCGCGGTCGATATAGCTGCGGGCGTTTTTCAATATCTCCTGCCGCTCCGGCTCCGTGAGCTTGGGGTCGCGGGGATCGCGCCCGCCCTCGCTCAGACGGTATTTGAACTCATTGAGATACTCGGACTGATACCGGATGTAGGTATACATACCCTTTCGGATAGCGGCCGCCCTCTCCCGCCGCGCCTTGCGCTCGGCAGAGGTGTACCTGGGCAGTTCGGGGATTACGCCCTCCCTGCGGACATTCTCGCTTGCAAGGGCCTCATAGATCTCGTCGGGGGAGAGCATGGGCCGCAGGGGGCCGTTCAGGTAACGCTCCGCCTCGGCGCGCACCTGCGCGTCGGTCAGATTGGGCCGGCTTTTTCTGATACTCGCGTAAAGCTTGCTAAGAGAAGTGAAGAAACCCATAAGAAAAATACTCCCTTCGTGTTTGTCTTTTCCGGAAAAAGGGCCTTAACTCTGCTTCTGCACCACGGGCCCATTTTCCGCTTTGGCCCCTGCCTTGCCGCCCAGCTTGAAACCGCTCTTTTCCAGCTCGATGCTGTGAAGCTCCAGACCGTTTTTGAGGTTCTTTTCAAAGTTGGCGCTCGTCAGAATTTCCTTTGCCAACTGCTGTGGCTTCTTCTCCTCCAGCAGCTTGGAAACGGCGGAGACGGAAACGCTTTTGCCTCCCTCGGTCAGCGTATCGGCCATCATATCAAAGAACTTGTCAGAGGTCTCCACAGCAAGCTGCAATGCCTCGGCAGACTTCGGATCGCGCAGGAGACGCTCGAACTTCGCGCCGCCGCCGAGATCCCCGATCTGCACCATGCTGTAGATAACACAGCTGCCCATGAGTTCCAGCGCCGTCTCCCTCGGGACAGTCTCCTTGCCGGAGGCAAACTCGCTTCGCAGCGTGTCGAGAGGAGCTGCGATGTGCTCCTTGGCGAATTGGCCCAGCGAGCCGAGGCCCGCCCTGCTCAGCTTTTCCTTTGCCTCCCGCAGCGGCGCGTCCACCGCATCACGCTGATCGGCTTTCCGCCGCACCGCCTGCGTCTCCGGCATCTCGGCGGCCATTTCCTCCGGGTGGAAACGGGTCAAAAACTCCGTGAACTGCTCGTTGGTCATCAAACCGTCCTCGCCCAGCTCCACGCCGACGGTGTACTTCACGGCGGCCTCGCCCAGCTCACGCATGGCGCCGACATAGCTGTTCGTATTCATGTACCGTTCTAAGGAACCCAGCCCGTCCTTGCCCGCGGCACGGCGCTGCTCGCGCTCGTTCCTGATCATCTCCATAGCGACCATGCCGCCCACCATCAGCAGTGCAGCCGACTGCGAACCCTGATCGCAGGTGTAGATGAAATTCTCCGCCTGCTCCTGTTGGTTTATGTTCAGTAGGTGCGAGAGGAACGACGTGCGAACATTCGTCGCCTTCCAAAGCTCTCCAAGCCCATCATTTTCGTAGGAAGCGCACCTTTCCTTCAGCCATTTTGCCATGTCGGCACGGTCCACGCGCTGCTGCGCGTTGTAGGCGTCTCTCCGAGCGGCCTTTTGGATCTCCTGCGCCGACATCCCCGCAAACCGCGTCAGCCCCTTGCGGGCCTTTTCCACGGTGTCCAACTCGCCTATCCTCTGCTC
>CAVGSO010000068.1:0-3748 GCA_963631875.1 Firmicutes bacterium CAG:341
CCAATGTGCTGGGCGGCACCGTCACCGCCGAGCAGTACGGCACACCCGCCGGACGAATTCAGATTCTCGTTTCCTGAGCACACTGTATAGAAAGGCAAAAAACCGCCCTCCGGCTGCGCCGGAGGGCGGTGCTTTATGCTTTTTTATACGTATATTTGCAATTATTTGCCCATATTCATCTGCGCGGCGACCTCGGCGGCGAAGTCCTCCTGCTTCTTCTCGATGCCCTCGCCCGTCTGGAAGCGAACGGCATCCACGAACTTCACGCTGCCGCCCAGCTTCTTGGCGGCGTCGGCCACGTACTTCTCCACGCTGCCCTGGAAGATGTCGCTGCGGACGAACTCCATCTGCATCAGGCAGTTCTCCTCGTAGAACTTGTTCATCTTGCCCATGACGATCTTCTCCTTGACGGCCTCGGGCTTGGAGGCCATCTTGGGGTCGGTGTCCATCAGCGCCAGCGCGATCTTCTTCTCCTCGGCCAGCACCTCTTCGGTGACCTGAGACTTATCCCAAAAGCGGGGATTCAGCGCGGCGATCTGCATGGCGACGTTCTTGCCGATCTCGGTGGCGTCGATACCGCCGTCCACGGCCAAATTGACCAGCACGCCGATCTTGCCGCCGGCATGGACATAGCCCACACTGGTGTTCTCGGCGAAGCGGACGAAGCGGCGGATCTGCAGGTTCTCACCGATGGACATGACCTTCTCGGGCATCGTCTCGGAGACGGTCAGGTCGCTGCCCACGTACTTGCAGTTCATCAGCGCGTCCACGTCGGCAGGGTTCTGCTCGGCGATGACCTTGGCGATGTCCTTGACGAACGCCACGAACAGATCGCTCTTGGCGCAGAAGTCCGTCTCGCAGTTGACCTCGACCACAACGCCCACGCCGTTCTCGGTCAGCGCGTAGGACATACCCTCGGCGGCAATGCGCCCGGCCTTCTTGGCGGCCTTGGCCAAGCCCTTTTCACGCAGCCACTCCACGGCCTTGTCCATATCGCCGTCGCACTCAACGAGTGCCTTCTTGCAATCCATCATGCCCACGCTGGTCATCTCGCGCAGGGTCTTCACATCAGCAGCAGTAAAAGCCATTCTTAGTTCCTCCTGTAAAATAATCATCAAAAAAGGGGCAGGGACACTTCCCTGCCCCGTGAGTTTACGCGGTGTCGTTCAGGTTTACTCGGCGTCCTTGGCCTCGGCGGCCTCCTCGACCTGCTCACCCTGCTTGCCCTCGATCATGGCGTTGGCCATCACAGAGGCGATGAGCTTGATGGCGCGGATGGCGTCGTCGTTGCCGGGGATGGGATAGTCGATCTCATCGGGGTCGCAGTTGGTATCGGCAATGGCCACCACGGGAATGCCCAGACGGTGTGCCTCGGCGATGGCGTTGCGCTCCTTGCGGGTATCCACGATGAACAGCGCGCCGGGCAGCTTCTTCATTTCCTTCACGCCGCCGAGATACTTCTCCAGCTTCTCGATCTCGCCCATGTGCTTGATGACTTCCTTCTTGGGCAGCATATCGAACGTACCGTCAGCCTGCATGGTCTTGAGCTGGTTGAGACGGTCGATACGGGTGCGCATGGTCTTAAAGTTGGTCATCATGCCGCCCAGCCAGCGGGCGTTGACGTAGTACATACCGCAGCGGGTCGCCTCGTCCTTGATGGCCTCCTGCGCCTGCTTCTTCGTGCCGACGAAGAGCAGCGTCTGGCCGTTCTCGGAGAGCTGACGCACGAAGGCATACGCCTCCTCAAGCTTCTTCACGGTCTTCTGCAGGTCGATGATATAGATGCCGTTGCGCTCCGTGTAGATGTAGGGAGCCATCTTGGGGTTCCAGCGACGGGTCTGATGACCGAAGTGGACGCCCGCTTCCAGCAGGGCCTTCATGGATACGACGTTCTGATTTGCCATGTTTTGTGTTTCTCCTTTGATTTTAGTTTGTACCTCCAGCCTCCTCCTCTCCCCGGCCAACTCGTGCGAGCACCGACCGAAAATCCGAGGCTGTGCGGATTTACCGAAATATAATAGCACAGCTTTCACCGTTTTGCAAGGAAAATTTCCGCCTTCCCGGTAAAAATTTGCACTTTTTCCCCGTCAGGTCACGCTTCCGTCAATGTTCGGACGCCGTCTTTGCCACATCGGCGGCAATAGCGTCGGCAAGCTGCTCCATCTGCGCCTCCTGCGCCGGCTTCAGAGCGGACTTCACCGTCAGCGGTGCTTCGATGGCGGACCAGCCCTTGAGCGGCGAGAGCAGTGCATCCATCTGCTTGCCGCTCGTCGGCGACCACGAGCCGTTTTCGATGAGCGCGTACCGCCGAGACGCCAACTGGTGCGCGGCAATGTCCAGCAGGAGCTGCTCCATGGTGACGAAAATGCCCATGTTGTACGTAGGCGCGGCGAACACCAAGTGGCTGTATTTGAATGCAGCGGAGACGACATGGGACGCCGGAGTGACCGACACGTCGAACATCGTCACCTGCACGCCCTTTTCCGCCAGTCGGCAGGCCAGCACGTTGGCGGCGTTCTCCGTGTTGCCGTACACGGAGGCGTAGGCAATCATCACGCCCCGCACCTCCGGCTCGTAGCGGCTCCACAGGTCATATTTCCCGAGAAAATACCCCAACTCCCGCCGCCACACAAAGCCGTGGAGCGGCAGCAGCATTTGGATGTCCAACGTCCCCGCCTTTTTCAGCACCGTCTGCACCTGCGGGCCGTACTTGCCCACGATGTTCGTGTAGTACCGCCGCGCCTCGTCCAAAAAATCACGGTCGAAGTTCACCTCGTCGGCAAAGAGCGCACCGTTCAGCGCGCCGAAGCAGCCGAAAGCGTCCGCCGACAGCAGCAGCTTGTCCGTCTCGTCGTAGGTCATCATCACCTCCGGCCAGTGAACCATCGGCGCAGACACGAAATGCAGGGTGTGCCGCCCGGTGCAGAGCGTCTCCCCCTCCTTGACGGCGGTGATACGTCCCGCCAGCTCCGCGCCGAAGAACTGCCCCACCATGGTCTTGGCCACGGCACTGCACAGAATCTGCGCCTCGGGATAGTCCTTGGCGATGTCCGCCAGCTCCGCCGCGTGGTCGGGTTCCATGTGGTGTACGACAATGTAATCCAGTGCACGGCCCGCCAGCGCGTGGTTCAGGTTCTCCCGGAACGTGCGGCGCACCGCGCTGTCCACCGTGTCGAACAGCACCGTCTTCTCGTCCGTCAGCAGATAGCTGTTGAAGCTGATCCCATTCGGCACGTCGTACACGCCCTCAAACATAGCCAGCCGCCGGCAGTCCGCGCCCACCCAAGTATAATCGTCATTGACCTTTCTTGTGCAATACATGAAAATCATCCTTTCTGTGATAGGTTTTCTTCACGGCTGCATTATAGCAGAACCTTTTCGCTTTTTCCAGTCCTCCGCGCAAAAAAACGGCACCCTGCTTTCGCAGAGTGCCGCTTGTATGTGCGTATATTCGGTTACGCCTTCTTGGCGATCTCGCACAGGGCGGCAAACGCCACTGCGTCGTTGATGGCCATCTCGGAGAGCATCTTGCGGTTGATCTCGATCCCGGCGACCTTCAGACCGTGCATAAACGTGGAATAGTTCATGCCGTTGGCCTTGCAGGCGGCGGAGATACGGGTAATCCAAAGCTGACGGAAGTCCCGCTTCTTCAGGCGGCGGCCTACATAGGCGTAGGTCAGGGACTTCATGACCTGCTCGTTGGCCATCTTGAAGTGCTTGGACTTAGCGCCCCAGTAGCCCTTGGCCA
>CAVGSO010000069.1:0-3654 GCA_963631875.1 Firmicutes bacterium CAG:341
TGCTCCTCCTGCTCTCTCCGCATGAGCGTGACGAGAACACGGAGCTGACGCAGCTTATCCGGGCCGAGAATGCCGACCCTCGCATAAATATCTCGGCGATAGGAGTAGACCGTGCTGGGCTTTTTTCCCAGCCGCTCCGCCATGGCCTGCACACTGACCCCGTCGGCCATGTCATTTATGATGACGCGCTCATCGGCGTTCAGCTTCTGATAGGCCGTAAGAAAGAGCTGGTACACCTCCGGGTCGATCTCGCCCTTCCGCTTCTGCGCCATCTTCTCCGCATCGGCTTTCGCCGTCTCCATCCGCTCCCGCAGATCCTCCTTCTCGCTCAGCAGCCGCTCCGCCCGGTCCTGCGCGTCCTGCCGTCTGGCTTCCAGGTCGGTGATCGTCCGCTCATGGGCCTGCATCTTCCGGGAAATCGGCATCAGCTCGTCAAAGGTCATCTGCCCGCCGCCGCTGTCCTCCTTGAGGCTGTCAAGGTCTTGCAGAATGGGACGCAGATAGCGGCGGGTATAAAACAGGCAGCACACCGCGCCGAAGGATACCAGCAGCACCAGCAAAGCGCCGGTCCGCAGCCCGTTTTCCAGCAGGAGGCGGTCGTAATCCTCCTTGGGGATCATGACCGTCAGCGTGTGGGGCTCCGTGTCCCAGTCAGACGCCCGGAAGGACTCCGAAAGGCCCACAAAGGCGGCGTCCGGCCCGACGAAGGCCGTGAGACCGCCGCGAAGGCTCTTTTCCTCCAGCAGGATGTCCGGCACGGCGCAGAAGCCGCCCACAGGATAGGTCAGGAGGCTCCCGGAAATATCCAGCTCCTCCCCGCCGCCCGACAGGACGCAGGCAAGGCTGCTGAACCCGGAGGGCTGGGCGTGATGCGCCGAGAAATAGGTCTGGTTGACGGAAAAGCCGCACAGGCCGTAGACCGTGCCGTCCTCCCCGATCATGGGAACGGTCAGCAGGATGGTCTGCTCCGAGGTGTTGGGCAGGGTGATGACCCCCGTGGTGCGGCAGGACCGCTCCGCAGGCGCGGACGCGGCGTCCAGATGCTCCGCGAGGCCGGGGAAGGCCGCCAAATCAAACTCCTGCGCCCATTTCCGGTGGGGCATGACGCCGTGGGCCTTCCCTACGCCGGCAAGGCCGCGGTAGAGCAGCAGCTCACCGGCGGTGGCGTGTTCGGCGTTGCTGCGCTGCACATAAAGGCCGCTGCGGAGACCGGAACCCTCCCGCATGGAGGCGTTGAGCAGCACGAAGGCGCCGGAGCAGTCCGCCTGCCGGACATACTGGCACAGCGGCTCCAGCATGGCGTCCTCCAGCGCCCGGATCCCATCCGCATCCCCGCTCAGGGAGGAGACATCCGCCGCCTGCTCCGCAAGGATGGCGGTCATATCCCCGGAGAGATGACTGCCCATGACGGAGACATTCCGCCAGAGGGAGGCCATGTCCGTGCGGAAGGCTTCCATCTGAAAGGTCAGGGTCTTCTTCGTTTCCGCACGGGGGCTTTTGAGCTGCCCCAGCACGAGAAGGGAAACGACCAGCACGGTGATCAGCAGCACGGCCAGCGTGCCCATATAGAGAAACAGCCGCCTGCGCATGGTAGGCCGGGCCTGTCTCAGCCTGGACAGAGAAAATACGGGCATAGCCGCTCCTTTCCGCGTGACGGTTTTCAATGGATGGAGCACAGCAGCGCCCAGGTCTCCTCCGCCAGCGCGTCCACATCCTCCCCGGCGGCGGCACGGGCGGGCAGCTCCCGCTGGAGCTGCTTCAGGCCGTCATAGAGGGTGTTGACCTTGTCATAGTAGCCGGTAAAGCGGGGCTCGGACACCGGCGTGTAGGATTCCTGCATCGTCTCAAGGGCGGCGTAGAGCTGCCGATAGCTCTCCGCGGGCTCCGGGAAGCCGTCGTAGTCCGCGATGGCGTCAAAGGCGCCGCTGCGCACCGGCATATAGCCGGTCTGAGCCACGAAATCCAGGTTGCGCTCCGCCTCCGTCAGCCAGCGGACGAACAGCGCGGCGGCCTCCGCCTTCTGGTCGGTGGTCCTGTAGGCGCAAAGACCCACGCCCGCCTGGGTCATCAGGGCGTCCGAGCCCTCCGTCCTGGGCATGGGGACCACATGGAGGTCCATGGGCTCCGTGCGGCCGTCCTCGTAGCCGACCGTATCATTATAATAGAGAATGGCGGCGGAGGAACCAAGGCCGGAGAGAGTCTCGCCGGTCATCACCTGGGTATTGGAATAGAGGTCGGACACCACGATATGCCCCTGCACCAGCGCCCGGGCGAACTGCATCCAGCTCTCCTTGAAGACGGCGTTCTCCGTGTCATACCAGCCGTCCTCCGTGTAGAAGTCCTCCGCGCCATGCTCCATGGCGCAGAGCTCCACGGCGCGGATGGGGTAGTCCATGGCGCAGAAGGGCTCCGTGCCCTCCGTCCAGTCATAGAACTTCCCGGCGGCGTCATAGAAGCCCTCCCAGGTGGCGAGATCGTCATAGGTGACGCCGGTGGCCTGCGAGAAGCGGGCAAAGCCCGTGCCGTTGAGCATCAGCACATGGGTGGATTTGGAGACCGGGAAGATCAGCAGCTTCCCGTCCTCCGCCGTGCCGTCCGCCAGAAAGCCGGAAACGAAGCCGGAAAGCTCCTGCTCCGTAAACTGGCCGTTCCAGTCAACGATGTTGTCCTCTCCCAGAGCCAGAGCGTCTGAAATATGGACGGTAAAAAGATCCGGCATCTCCGGCGCGTCGCTGCCGCCGGAGAGCGCCTGCCGGAGATAGCCGCCGATCTTCGCGGCGCTGCTCATGCCCGTTACCTTCACATACACGCCCTTTTCCGCGCCCGCCGTGCGGTTGAATTCCTCCACCAGCAGATCCATGGGCGACCCGGCCTGCTCCCCGTAGACATGCCAGAAGGTCAGGGTGACAGGCTCGTCCTTATCCAGCAGAGACCCGTCTCCGCAGCCGGAGAGGGTGAACAGGAGCGCTGCCAGCAGCACCGCGGAAACAATCCGTTTTTTCATGGAAATGACCTCCAAACAGAACACTTGTTCGAAAATCGGCAGTGATTTTCGGAATTTTTTCAGAAAATTTTGCTTTTCGGACCCTAATTCGGAGAAATTAGGGTTCACAAAAGGGGGGCTCTCTGCTATATAAAAGACAAACGGAGCCGGACGCGCCGCGCCGGCAGCCGTGAAATGAACAGAGGATCGTGAAAGGGGTACCCCTTTCCGTTGGAGCAAGCTCCAACGGAAAGACCGCTCGTCACCGGAACGCGGCGAAGCGGCCGCCTCTTTCGTGTATCCATTGTATCATACCCAGGGGCACCTTTACAAGGTGCAAAAGGCAGAAATCGGAAGGGAGGCAAGTGGATGGAACAGGCGAAGAAAACAGCGGCCTACCGGGTCATCACGGATTCCGGCGGAGACCGGAGCTTCCGCTTCTTCTGCGACATCTCCGGCGAGCTGTGCTGCGTGACGAAGCCCATCCGGGCGGACACGGAGGAAGCGGCGCTGGAGATCGCGTGGGAGACGGAGGGCAAGTGGTCGTTCAACCGCTGCCCGGGCTGCGGGAAGTATGTGTCCTCCGCCATGTTCAATGTCAACGCGGACCGGTGTCTGGACTGCGCGCCGTGGGAGGAGGAATGGCCCAACTTCTGCCACCACTGCGGCGC
>CAVGSO010000070.1:0-3603 GCA_963631875.1 Firmicutes bacterium CAG:341
CGGCTACTACGTGAGCTACGGCTCCGACGAGGGCGGCGACGCCTGGCAGCGCCACCGCTCGCTCGACTTCCTGCTGAAGGTGAATGGCAGTGACTTCAACCGCTACAAGGACGGGAGCACGGTGGCGGTGTCCGCGCCCGCCGTCTCCGGCAAGGAGTTCTGGTACTGGGACGCCGGCTCTGCTAAAGGCTTGACTCCGGTGAGTGACTACATCAACGACAGCACCAAGTACAACAGCGTCCTGACGTTCAAGATGCCGCAGAACGACGCGAGCGTAAGCGCTGTCTACACCGAGAAGACCACGAAGCTCAATCTTTCCATAGCAGCGCCAAAGGCCGGAGAGGCCCTGCCCGCCACCGCCGAGATCAGCAGCGCTACCAACCCAAGCCTCAAGGCAACCGTGCCCATCACCTGGCGCGCGGGGGACGGCAACGCCGCCGTGTCCGGCATCGCCCAGCCCGACACCCGCTACTGGGCCACGGTATCTTGCATGAACCTGCGCAAAGCCGGCATCGCGGGATACTCCTTCTCTGATGAGGGAGACCTGACCCTGATCAACCCGAGTACCGACAAGGCATACGACTCGGGTGCCGTGCGGGTCGACTCTGTTGTTTTCGACAGCGCGACAGAAGCGTTTTCCGTCATCGCAGCGGGCTTTGAAACCGGCGAGGGAGAGGGAAAGAGCGCGGAGTACGCCAGCAGTCCGGTTAAGGTTAGCCTCCAGGCCGCGAAGCTCGCAGATATCGCGGCTGGCGCTTCTGACGGCATCTCCCTTGCGTCGCTTTCCGATGAGGTCAACGCGCAGTCTGACAGCGACTCATGGGGCAACCTCGAGATCAGCTACACCAAAGACGCCGGCAGCGTGACCATAGCCGCCCCGGTGCAGGAGAACTACAACTTCAACCACTGGGAGGGCGTTCCCTACGGCGTTGAGTACGACGACACGGACGGCTACGTGACCATTCCCAAGGAAAAGCTAACCGAGGGCCTTCAGCTCACCGCCGTGTACACCCCGGTGGTGACCGAAGTGGAGGTGGGCCTCTCGGCACCTGAGGCCACGGAGGACTTGGATCAGACGGTGTCGAAGCTTCTGCTGAAGGCATCGAACGGCGAGCAAGTCGATCTAGTCAAGAAGCTCAAGCTCGGCGAGCTCCCCGCTACCTGGTCGCCCGAGGGCCTGGAAGACGGCACGGCCGATTTCTCCACTGCGTACTCCGCCCTCGTCCAGATCTGCGATGGGCAGGGCTTCGTGGGCGTCGACAAGGTCCTTGCGCCCAATGCCGTCGTTTCTGTTAATGACGGGGTCAAGGCAGCCTCCGCCGGCTTCGCCATTGTGGGCAACAAGCTGTGCCTGGCGCTGTCGTTCGACGAAACCCGTCCTGTCGAGGCGACATCCGTGTCGCAGCCCAAGGACATCGAGCTGACCTTCGAGGAGGCCAAGGCCTGCGCCGAGGAGGGCGAATGGCAGCTGCCCAAGACCGCCGAAGTGGTTCTTGAGAACGATGGGGTCGCCGAGGGAGACATAGACTGGAATGCCGTGGAGGGCTTCGACGCCAACGCCACCGGCGCCCAGGAGCTTGCCGTGAAGGGCGAGATAACCCACTTCTCCTACGTGGACAAGGCGGACTACAGCAAGGTCTCCCGCGATGTGACCTGCACCGTGAAGATCGCTGCGCCTTCCCAGGGCGGCGGCGAAGACGGTGGCGATACCCCTGCTGCCAACACCGATGATGGCAACGGTGAGCCCGCTGCCGGCGACACCGACAACGCCGGCAAGTCGGCCCTGGCCAAGACCGGCGACTCCATTCCGGTGCTCGCCGTGGCGGCGGTTGCCGTCATCGCCGTGGCGGCCATAGCGGTGGCCATCGTGGCCGCCCGCCGCCGCAGGCAATAGCGCACAAGCAACAGATTCGGTACAAGTAGAAAGCCCTGGCATTTTGCGAGGGCTTTTTCACTAAACCCTTCGAGGTTTAGTGCTCCAGGAATAGCCGGAAAGCGCACCTGGGCGTGCCAGATGCGGTATATTTACTTGATTGCATCCCCTCGCGTTCTAAGGATGTTTTCATGGAAAATCATATGCCCTCATCGAGCAAGCCCGGCCTATTTGGTTGCTTTGCAGCGATTCTGGTCGCTCTGGTTTGCACCCTTGCGCTGCCCACCGCTGCGCAGGCAGACAGCACAACCGACGACTACGCCAAAGTCGGGGATTACCTCTACCGCAGCGATCAACTCCAAGAGGCCATGAACAAGGCTGCCGAGAGCGGCGAGACCCTTTACATGACAAAGAACTGGGACCTTAGCGGTAGGCTCCACGTGCCCGAGGGCGGGAAGGTCACTATCGACATGGGCGGTCACCGCGTAACCGCTTCCAAGGGCACGGCATTCCTTGTGCGGGAGGGCGGCAGCCTGACGCTGACCGCGTCCGCGGAGTCCAGGAGCACCAAGTTCGATTATCGCGGCTACAACGCCACTGACGGCAGGGAAGAAACGTATACCGTGACGACCGGCGGTCTGATCACCGGCACGTACAAGTACTCGCCTACGATCAAGGTCGGCAAGAACGCTTCGGCCACCTTAGACGGTGTTGCTATCGCCGGCTCCTATTCTCTCTCCGAGAACAACGGCACCGATGTTGACGACGACCTCGGCAGCGGCACCGTGCTCATGAGAGGCAATTCGGTTCTCAATTTGCAGAACGGTGCCGTCATCGAGCACTGCTTTTCGTACAAGGGCGGCGGCGTGTACATCTCACAGCCCTCTGCAACCGTCAATATCAACAACGCCTCCATCAGGGAAAACCACGCTTCGTACAGGGGCGGCGGCCTGCTTTCTGGAGACACCGACACCAAGGTCAACCTAACCAACAACGCCCGTATCGATAGCAACGCAGCTCCCGCCGGCGGAGGCATCTACTTCCATAAGTACGGCTTCAAGCTGATCGGAGACGGCACCGGCTACGTTTCCGCGAATACGGCTACGGGGTCTAGCCGGATAACGGAAAAGGACGACCAAAGCGGCGGCGGCATCCATGTTCGAAATCCCAAAAGTGGCGAGACCAGGTCCGGCCTGATAGAGAACATAATCATCGAAGGCAACTACTCCGACTACGACGGCGGCGGCCTTGAGGTCGACGAGCAGAACGTCACCATCAAGAACTGCACCATCAAGAACAACTCCTGCCAGTACGAGGGCGGCGGCATCTACGTGTGCAACGACGGCACCACCATCGACGGCTGCACCATCACCGGCAACTACTGCCGCGGCGGCGCCAGCACCGGCAACTACGAGGGCGGCGGCGTGTTCGTGTGGCACAGCTACGACCTGAGGCTCGCCGGCAAGTGCATCATCAAGGGCAACACGCGCAGCGAGGGCGGCAGCGCCGACGACGTGTTCCTGCGCGAGAACGCCGGCGCCACGGCCAAGGCCTACATCACGGGCAGCCTGGAGGCGGGATCCACCGTGGGCGTGCGAACCGGCATCGAGGGCGACCGGCGCATCGCGAAGAACTTCAAGCCCGCTTCCAAGGACTGCCTGTTCTACGACATGTCCGGCTACTACGTGAGCTACGGCTCCGACGAGGGCGGCGACGCCTGGCAGCGCCAC
>CAVGSO010000071.1:0-3512 GCA_963631875.1 Firmicutes bacterium CAG:341
TCGGTATCCTGTCCCGCGGCATAGGTGGTGATGCCCGCGCCGCCCGCCGCCACTGCCATGGCCAAAGCCACGGACAGCAGCATAGCCGGAATCCTGTTCTTTTGCATTTTACGACCTCCTGTTTTCCGATAAGATGTGTCATTCCCTTTGTGGTGCGGCACACAACGCCGTCGCACAGGATCAGCAGCGCAGGCAGCACCAACAGCACCAGCAGCATACTGACGATCGCGCCGCGCGCCATCAGCATACACATGGATCCGACAATATCGATCTGCGAATACAGCGCCACGCCGAAGGTGGCGGCAAACAGCCCCGCGCCGCTGACGATGATCGAGGGTACCGAGGTCCGCAGCGCCGTCACCACGGCACGCTTCTTGTCCTCGCCGTTCATACGCTCCGCCTTGTAGCGGCTCGTCATCAGAATGGCGTAGTCCACCGTGGCGCCGAGCTGGATCGTGCTGATGCAGATCGGCGCGATGAAGGGCAGCGACTGGCCCAGCACATGAGGCAGTCCAAGATTGACGAAGATCGCCAGCTCGATGACGGCGATGAGGATAAATGGTAGCGTGAGGCTCCCCTCCACCAGTGTGATGATGAGATAGATGGCGGCGATGGACACGGTGTTGACCACCTTGAAGTCATGGTCGGTCGTCTCAATCATGTCCTTCATGCAGGGCGCCTCGCCGATGAGCATACCGCTCTCGTCGTACTTTTTCAAAATGGCGTTGAGCTGGTCGATCTGCTCGTTCACCTTGTCGGACGCGGGCTTGTATTCGGAGTTGATGAGCATCAGCTCCCATTGCTCGCTCTCCACCTGGGAGCGGACGGAATCCGGCAGCACCTCTGCGGGGATCATGGGTCCGAGCACGCTCTCCATGCTCAGCACATATTTCACGCCCGGCACCTGCTCCATCTCGCCGAGCATGGCGCGCACGTCGCTGTCGGGCAGGTCGGCGTCCACCAGCAGCATATGGGTGGAGGCAACGTCAAACTCCTCGGAAAGCTTCCTGTTGGCAATGACGTACTCCATGTCCTCCGGCAGGCACTGTCCCATGTCGTAGTACACCTCGTCATTGGTCTTGGCGTAGCTGAGGTAGGCGGGAGGAATGAGTAGCGCGAAGACGATCAGAAGCACTGGGAACGCCTTACACACGGCGTCGGCAAAGCCGACCATGTCCGGGATCAAGGATCTGTGCCGCGTCCGTTGCAAGGGCTTATCCAGCACAAGGATCAGCGAGGGCAGGATTGTCACGCAACCCAGTACACCCAGCAGCACGCCCTTTGCCATGACGATACCCAGATCGCGTCCCAGCGTAAAGGACATGAAGCACAGCGCGATAAAGCCCGCGACCGTAGTGGCGGAGCTTCCGATGACGGAAGAAAAGGTGCTGCGGATCGCCGCCACCATAGCCTCCTCATGGTCGCTTTGCAGCGAGAGCTGCTCGTTGTAGCTGTGCCAGAGGAAGATGGAGTAGTCCATCGTCACGGCAAGCTGGAGCACCGCCGAGAGCGCCTTAGTGATGTAGGAGATCTCTCCAAGGAAGAAGTTGCTGCCGAGATTATAGACGATGGTGGCGCTGATCTCGGCGAGAAACACGAACGGTATGAGCCAACCGTCCAGCAGCAGCATCATGGCGGCGCAGGCGCAGGCGACAGCCAGTGCCACATAGACAGGCTCCTCCTGCTCGCACAGGTCCTTCAAATCCGTCACCAGCGCCGACATACCCGACACGAAGCACCGCTCCCCCGCGAGGGCGCGGATCTCCCGGATGGCGTCCATGGTCACGTCCTCCGACGTTGCCGAGTCGAAGAACACCGCCAGCACGGTCGCGTCCCCGGTGTTGAACGCATCGTATATCTTATCCGGCAGCAGCTCCATGGGAACGGAGAGATCCGCTACGGAATCGTACCACAGCGCGCTCTCCACATGGTCTACCTGCTGAATACTCTCCTTCAGCCGGGCAACCTCCCGTACCGGCAGATAATCCAGCATATCGTAGTTGATCCGTGTGCCTAACATTCCGAATACTGCCGGCACCAGCAGGAGCAACGCGATTCTTTCTGTCTTGCACCAAAATTCGTCCGTTTCCGCGGGCGGGCTTCGCCGCTGGAAACAGCTGCGCGCATAGCGCGCTTTTCACGCAATGGAGAGAGTATGGACCTTTCGCCGCCGGAAGGAAATGGACAAAAAAATAGCGGACGCCTGAAAATTCAGGCGTCCGGATAACGATTGCCCGTTTTTTAGGCAAATGGCGCGCAGATGACCAACGCTCACTTTTCACTTCGGCTACGCTCCACGATCAGCTCTGGCAGCCCGCGGCACAGGCGGCTGATCCGCCTCAGTTCCTCCAGCGCTTCGTCCTGCATTCCGCCGTTGATCCAGTCGATACCCAGCCCGAACAGCTGGCATTTGAAAAAACGGATCACCGCCTGACGGTCTTCCTCTGGCAGCTGCCGCTCCGGAAAAGCGGCGCCGATATAGCTCGTGACGGCATACTCGCACAGCCGCATGGACTCCTCTTCAAAAATATCCCGGTTGACGGAGTGGTAGATGTGCATCATGGCGCCGCGGTTTTGCTGCGCAAAGCGGAATGCTATCTCGAAGCACTCCTCCAGAGACGAGATAGAGGGATACTCCTCGATGAGCCGGTCGGTATAGGAGGTGACGATCCTTGCGATAAGCGTGGGGATATCCTGAAAGTGGTAGTAGAACGTGTTGCGGTTGATGCCGCACCGCTCCGAGATGTCCCTCACGCCGATCTTGTTCAGGGGTCTTTCGTCGAGCAGCTGCAAGAAAGCCGTCTCGATTGCCTGTTCGGTAAAGTTTGCCATGCCCGCCTCCGCGCTGTCCGCTTCGTAGTTTCTGTTGTATTATAGCAAATTTCCTCCCGTCTGGCAAACCTCCACATGAGGCTCCCGCTCGCGGCATTGTCTTATAAAGGGCGAAGTGGTATAATAAGTTGCTATCATCTTATCCACGCCCGGCGTGCCGGAGTGCGTCATTGCCGCGCTCATCACACGCTAAGGCTTGACCTTCTGGCGGTCAAGCGATGAAATAAAATGCCGGAGTCCTTCTCCGGAGGAAGGAGCGCGAAAGCCCTATGCTCGCCATTCTTCTCGCGCCGCTCTATCTGCTCGTCAACCTCTATCTGCTCCGCCGCATCATGGGCTGGGTCAAGGCATGGTTTCCGGACTTCCGCCGCTTGAAGCATTGGGCGGCTCCCATCGCCGTGTACGCCTTCTTCGCGCTCTCCTTCGTCTTCGCGTTCCTCCTGCCCGCGGGGAATGTGCGGCGTGCGCTGATGCTCGCGGGCAACTACTGGCTGGGCGTACTGCTCTATCTGCTGCTTGCGGTGGCGCTTGCCGACGGGCTGCGGCTGCTGCTCGTCCACGGTCTGAAGCTCCGCTCCCTGCGCTCGGCGCGAATGCACCGTCTCGCGGGCTGTCTGTGTGCGGCGGCGATCCTCGCCGTTTCCGTCGGCGGCGCGGTGAACGCGCGCATCGTGCGCGTC
>CAVGSO010000072.1:0-3345 GCA_963631875.1 Firmicutes bacterium CAG:341
GCCGTCCTTCGTCTTGCTGATCGTGGCGATGTGCTTGTTGTAGATGACCTTGCCGGACGCGTTCGTGTTCGAGAAGGTGCCGCCGTAGATCGTGAGCTTGCCGCCCTGGGCGTTCAGGACAACGCTGGTCGCGCTCCCACTGCCCGTGAAATCGCCGCCGTTGATGATGAGCTCAGGAGCTGCGGCGTTGGTGCCTGATTCATAACCGCTTGAAGTGTAGTTCTCGTAGCCGTTCTGGATGAGGGCGACTGCACCGGTGTTCGCAACCTTCACACCGGAGTTGATGGTCATCAACTTGCCCTGATTCACAATCTGAGAGTACTTGCCCTTGTTGAGGGTCGCGGTGCCCTTGTTGGTGAAGAGAGCGGTCACGCTGCCATTTCCATTCTCGGAGCTGTCGCCCACGGTGAGGGTGCCACCGAGATTGACCGTGGTCGTGCCCGTGTAGGTCTGGCCGTTGAGGTCGAGGACGACAGTCTTCTTGTTAGGAACGGTGAGGCCGGTAGATAATGATGACGCAGACGTGAGCTTGATGTTCACCGTGGCATCTTCCGCACCGTGAGAGGCGGCGGAGACGTCGTTGAAGACAGCAGTGTTGTCCTTCTTGACGCTTTCGCTTGCGCTGCCCGCGATCGCGCCCACGAAGTCGCCGCCGTTGATGGCGATTTCAGGGGTGCTCGAGATGTCAAGGGCACTGGTGGTACCAGTGATAGTGCCGCTCTTGACGGTGAGTTCGCCGCCGGAGATGGCGATGCCGTTCTTGGCAGAGATCTCGCCGCCATTCACAGTGAGCTTGCCGCCGCTGACACTGATGGCGCTGGCGCTGCTGCCGCCCTTGATGCTGGAGATCCAGGCGTCCTCATCCTTCGTGCTGTTGATCGTCATCTCGCCCGCGGAGAGGGTGATGCCTACGTTAGAGTCGGTGCTGCTGTTGTCGACCGTCACGTCAGTGAGGGTCCACTTGGCGTAGCTCGCGCCGGTGATGCTCTCCACGGAGCCGCCCTTGATGGTGAACTCAGGGTAGTTCTCCGTTGACGTGGCGGTGCCGGAGGCGCTGACGTCGATGCCCGCCTTTGACATGTCGGCCCCGTCGCTCGTCACGGAGATGCCGTAGTTGGACGCGTTGTCAACGCTGATGGCATTCACTCCCGCGAGGGCCACGCCCTCTCCGAGCGTCACCACGGTGTAGTCGTCAGTCTGGGTTGCGGACGCGCCCGTGAGAACGAGGACATCGTTGGCGCTTTCCGCAGAGATGGTGGCGGCGCCGGTCTTATCAGTCTTGTTGTAGCTGCTGTTGACGATCTCAACGTTGGCGTTCTCGACATTGAAGGCGTCGTTGCTGCCGGTGGTGTAGTCCTTGCCCCTGAGGTCGATGGTGAGCACCCTCGGGGTGACTTTGCTATCCGTTTTGGTTCCCTTGAGGTCGACCGCGGCGTTGGCGCTGCTGATGGCCTGCGTCAGGGTGATCCTGGTGATGGCGGTGTCAGCGGCGGCGGTCTTGAAGGCGTCAAAGCCGTTGACGTAGGCCTCGTGGGTCGCCTTCTTGTCGGCGTCGATGTTGGTGACCTTCGCAAGAAGGACCCCGTCGCTTACCTCCAGCTCGGAGCCGGCGTTGTTGACTACGGTGCCGTTGTAGGTGACGCCGCTCTCAAGAGCGAGCTCGCCGCCGTTGACGATGATGTCATTCCCGTTGTTGTACAGAGTACCGGCGCTTCCCTTGAGGGTGAGCTTGGCTCCGCTCGCGACCTTGATGACTCCGCCGACGCTGTAGTTGCCGAAGTTGATGGTGAGGTTCTTGCTCACATATACCGTGTCAGCGCATTCGTAGTTGGAGGAGAGAGTAAGGGTGCCGTCGGCGGCCGTGGCGTCAACGCCGCTCTGAAGACCGGTGGTGTTGATGATGGTGTAGGCATCTCCGGCATCGCCAGGGAAGGAACCCTTCACCTCGTCGCTCTGCTTCTCGACATAGACTATCGATGTGCCTTTGGCGCTGCTGTTGGTGGTTGCGCTCACTGTGCCCGTGGTCTTGACGCGGATGTTTGCAGGAGCGCCGGATCCTTTGATGTCACTTACCGTACCGGCAATGGTGAGGGTTTCGCCTCCGTTGATGGTGAGATCCGTCACGCTTGCGCCCTTGGCGACGGTGACGGCGCTGCTCGCAGCGCTGGTGAGACTGGTGGTGACGCTACCCTCCACGGTCACTCCGCCCGCAGTGGCGGTGAGGGTGCCCACGGAGGCTCCGGCTCCTACGACCAGAGTGGTCTCGCTCGTGGTGGCATTGAGGGTCGTGTAGGTGCCGCTAAGAAGCTCCACGTGGCTGTCCCCGAGCTTGATGGTGAGGTCGGAGATGGTAAGCCCTTCATCGCCGTTCGCAGCGTAGACATAGACGCTGCCCGGCTTGTCGCTATTCTGGAGGTTGTTGTAGGTGAGGGTGATGGCGTTGCTCTGTGCAGCGGTGAAGTAGACGTTCACGTCAGCGCCCGTGGCCGGGAGGTAAACGACCTCGCCGTCCTCCAGCTCCTTGTCCACCGTCACCGTGGCGGCCGCCTTGCTCTCGCCGCCGGCATCCACGATGTCAAGCTCGAAGGCGCTGATCCTCTTGAAGGTCTTGCGCGCGATGGTCTTCACGGACGAGCCCTTGATGGTCAGGTCCACATCCTCGCCGGAGATGAACTCGACGTTGAAGACGTACTCTCCGACAGGCACAGGGATGTAGAAGGCCATGGTGCCCTCTTCCGGAACGTCGGCCTTCTCGAAGCTGACGGTGACCTTGTCCTCGGCTTCCGCCGCGGAGGTGCTGATCTGCCCGTCAGCGACGGTGAAGCTTCCTGAGATTTTCTTGTAGTTCCCATCGCTGTCGGTGGCCCAGAAGACAAGGGAGCCGTCAGCGGCAGGGACGTTCTTGAAGGTGAACTTCACGAGACCGCCGAGGTGCTTGAAGTTGATTCCGTCTTCGGCGTTCTCGAAGGTCGCGAGCATAGGGACGTTGGTCTGGTCAGCGACCCAGTCGTACTCCGAAGGGAGGGTGACGCTCACCGCTCCGTCGGTAACGGCCGGTTTGAGAGCGGCAGGGTACACGGCATAGTCGGCCTTGTTGTGCGTCAGACCGGAGAAGGTGGCGCTGGAGCTGCCGCCCTTGGCGGTGGTGTACGTGTTCCACGACGATTCGCCGTCGTAGATCGCGATGGCATCCTTCGCAGTCCATGCGAAGGCACCGTCGTCGCTGATGGAGGCCTTGGTGTCATCGGTGAGGGCCTCACGCGTGGCCCTCACGACATCAGCACCGGTCTCGCTGATTTCCTGCAGCTCTTTCTGGCAGGAGGTCAGCGCCGCCACGAGGACGGC
>CAVGSO010000073.1:0-3191 GCA_963631875.1 Firmicutes bacterium CAG:341
GTCTCGTCGATGCTCCACGCAAGGCGCGAGACGTTCCAGCTCCGCAGCAGCGTCAGGCGGACGACCGCCATGACCGCGAGCAGCCCCAGCAGGGAGAGCGCAAGCGTTTCTCCGCTGAGCGCGCCGCGGTCGTTCAGGAATTTACAGACAGCGATGCTCAGCAGAAATCCGACTGCAAACCAGTAGGCTTCGTCCCCGCCTTTTCTCCGAAAGATCAGCTCGCCTCGTTCCACTTTGTATTCCTCCGTCTGTTACTTTGCCTTAATCATATCGCAGAATCCCGTTCTTTGCACCATCTTTTTGCTCATCGGGCCGCTCTGCTTTTCTGCTTCGATACATCGACGCAACCAAGCAACTATGCACAAACAGCTTAATAATTTTAAGTTTATTTTTATTGATTTAGCACAAAAACAGCGCTATGATATCCTGCGGAAGGGCAAGCGAGGAAGGTACCTGTGTTGTGCGTCTTACTGCGTGCGCCCCGATCTCTCCGCGTGTGCCGGAGGGAAATCTTATATCAGAGAGAGGAAAATCTATGAGTATCCTGACCAACCCCGTGACCGTGTCGGTCATCGTGCTGTGCGTTCTCAGCCTGATGAAGCTGAACGTGCTGCTCTCCATGCTGGCGGCGTGCATCGTCGGCGGCCTTGTCGGCGGCATTCCCATCTATGCCGAATCGGGCGATACCATTATGGGACTGCTCACCGGCGGCTTCACCGGCAACGCGACCACCGCGCTGGCCTACATTCTGCTCGGCACCTTCGCCACCGCGATCGCAAGCACGGGTCTTACGGACATCGCCTCGAAGAAGCTCAGCAAGGTCATCGGCACGAAGAAGTATGTGCTGCTGGGTATGCTCACGCTGATCGCCTGTATGTCTCAGAACATCATTCCCGTGCATATCGCCTATATCCCCATTCTGGTCCCGCCCATGCTCGCGCTGATGAACAGGATGCGCCTTGACCGCCGCGCCGCGGCGTGCTGCCTCGCCTTCGGTCATAAGGCGCCCTACATCGCCATTCCGTTCGGCTTCGGTCTGGTCTTCCAGACGATCATCAGCGATAATATGACCGAAAACGGTATGCCCGTGACGGTGCAGGACGTTACGGCGGTCAACTGGATCCTTGCCGTGGCGATGCTTATCGGCCTGCTCATCGCCGTGTTCGTGCTCTACCGCAAGCCCCGCGACTATAAGATGATCGAAGCGGATACCTCCGCGTCCGACGCCGTCACCGGCGAGCTGGGCTACCGCCACTACGTGACCATCGCCGCCGTCATCGTCGTCGTTATCGTGCAGGTCCTTGTCAGCGACCTTGCGCTTGCCGCGCTGTCCGGTCTTGCCGTGATGATCATCTTCCGCGCGATCCCGTGGAACGAGATCGACAAGCAGCTTGAGGGCGGCATTCAGCTCATGGGCCTGATCGCCTTCGTGATGCTGATCGCCGGCGGCTACGCCAATGTGATGAAGGCCTCCGGCGGCGTTGACGAGCTGGTCGAGGCCGGCATCGCCGTGATGGGCGGCAGCAAGTGGATCGCCGCCATCGTCATCACCCTCATCGGCCTGCTGGTCACGATGGGCATCGGCACCTCCTTCGGCACCGTTCCCGTCATCGCCGTTCTGTTCGTGCCGCTGTGCCAGCACATCGGCTTCTCCGTTCCCGCGACCATCGTGCTGATGTCCGCTGCCGCCGCGCTGGGCGACGCGGGCTCTCCCGCCTCCGATACCACGCTCGGCCCCACGTCCGGTCTGAACGCAGACGGTCAGCACGACCACATTTGGGATACCTGCGTGCCGACCTTCATCGCGTTCAACATTCCGCTGATGATCGCCGCCATTTTTGCCGCGCAGGTCCTGTAAAACCCGCTCTTTGTCTCGACAAAAAATCAGAGCCGCGCCGCGCGGCTCTGATTTTTTCTCTGTTCACCTGTCCGCCGTGTCTGCGCCCGCTTCGCGGGCCTCGTTCAGCCGTTCGAGCACCAGATGGTAACCGCCCGCGCCGTATTGCAGCTCCGTGTTGATCCGTGTGATCGTTCCGCTGCTGACGGCGCAGCGCTCGTGTATCCTGTCGTAGGTGCAGCCTTCGGTCAGCATCCGCGCCACGCGCAGCCGCAGCGCAAACGCGGACAGCTCCTGTATGGTGAACAGATCCTTGAAAAAGCGGCGGCACTCCTCCTCGCTCCGCAGGGTGAGTACGGCCTGATACAGCTCCTCAACGGCTTCGGGCTGCGGCCTTTTCTGCTGTGCCATATCGCGGGTCCCTCCATACAAGCGTTTCTTTATCCGCTTAGCATACCATAGCTTTTCCGGCAAAATATCAAGGCGTTTCTTAATTTTTATTAAGAGGGCTTAAGATTTCCGGGTGCTTGACAAGGCATGACCGTTAAGGTATGATAATCAAAAAGTAAATCGGGAGGCACGGCATGGATCTGAGAAAAGCACTCGACGCGTTCTATTACAGCAGCGCGCTCTGCGACCTGCGGCTGATGAACAGGAGCTTTGTGGACGAAAGCGTCACCTACAACAGCCTGCTTTATCTGGAGCTGATCTATACGCTTGAGGGGAAGGCGACGGCCTCGCAGCTTGCGGATATGCTCCACGTTTCCCGCCCCGGCGTCACGCTGAAGATCAACGAGCTGATCCGGCAGGGGCTTGTCACAAAGACGGTCGATCCGGAGGACCGGCGGAAGAATTACCTTTCCGTCAACGAGGACGCGATGCCGAAGTACAAGGTCTACCGGCGGCAGGATAACGAGGCGGTCGAGCGCATCAGGAGCCGGTTCACACCGGAGGAGATCGACCGCTTCTGCGAGATGCTGAACATTATCTCTCAGATCAATTTTGAGGAGATCAACGGGAACGAAGCAGACACGGCAAAATGAGCGCGTTCCTGCGGGTAGGGTCCCTTTTCATGTTGAGCTCCTTCCCGGCAGCGCCGCCGTGTATTTTCTGATCGCCGCGGCGGCGTAGAGCATGACCAGCAGCTCCGTGACGGGCATGGCCAGCCACAGCGAGCCCGCGCCCGCCAGCCGCGGCAGCAGCAGGATCAGAGCGCCGCTGACGACCAGTCCCCGCGCCACCGACACGACGAACGCCGCCTTCGGCTTCATGATGGCCTGGAAATAATAGGTCGAGAAGATGTTGAACGGCAGCAGCAGGAACGAGAGCGCGTAGGTGCGGACGATGGCGGGCG
>CAVGSO010000074.1:0-3151 GCA_963631875.1 Firmicutes bacterium CAG:341
CAGAAAAGACACCCGGTGAGGGTGTCTTTTCGCATATTGCCTTTTCTGCGCAGACTTGCACACGTATTCCTAATCCTTAACGTTCCCTTAACATATCGTTGGATTATAATACGGAAAAACCTACCGAACAGGAGGGAGACACCATGACGGACATTTGGAAGGAGCTGCGTGACGAGGGGATCGACCCTGCGCTGCTGGAGGAGATACAGGCATTCCGCGGCAAGCACCCTGCGCCGCCGGAGGCGCAGTCCCGCATTCCCACGCCGCACTATTTATATTATGGTAAGGAGATCTGGGAGAGTGCCGCCGCCGCGCTGCTGTGCGGGGAGCATCTGCTGCTGGTCGGGCCGAAGGCCACCGGAAAGAACGTGCTGGCGGAAAATTTGGCGACCGTATTCGGCCGCCCCTCGTGGGATGTGTCGATGTACGTCAACGTGGATGCGGCCTCGCTCATCGGCGCGGACACGCTCAGGGACGGTCAGGTGGTCTTCCGCGAGGGGCCTGTCTGCGCCTGTGCGCGGCTGGGCGGCTTCGGCGTGCTGGACGAGGTGAATATGGCGAAAAACGAGGCGTTGGCCGTGCTGCACGCCACGCTGGACTTCCGCCGCGTCATCGATGTCCCCGGCTATCGGCGCATTGAGCTGGACGAGGCCACGCGCTTCATCGGCACGATGAACTACGGCTACGCCGGGACGCGGGAGCTGAATGAGGCACTCGTCTCGCGCTTCGTGGTGCTGGATATGCCCATCATTTCCGAGGAAAATCTGCAAAAGCTCCTGCGCCGCACGTTCCCGACGCTGTCGGACAAGTGGGCGGAGCAGTTCGCCGCGCTCTTCCGCGACCTACGACAGAAGTGCGACGGCGGCGAGATCAGCACGAAGTCGCTCGATCTGCGCGGGCTGCTGTCTGCCCTGCACTTGGTCGAAAAGGGCATCACCAGCGGCGACGCGCTGCGGCTGGGCATTATCAACAAGGCATTCGACCCCTTTGAGCGGCAGTTGGTGGCCGACGCCGTGTGGTCGCGTATTCCGCAGGACGCCAAGCGCGACCAGCTCTTTACCGAGTGATATGGACAGACAGGAATTAGCCGCGCGTCGGGGCGAAAATCAGGTATGGAACGGCTCGGGCAACTACGCCGTCAAGCCGGAGTATCTGGCCTTTGACCCCGATGGTACGCCGGAGCTATACCGCAACACCGTGACGGGCGCGGCGGCGCAGTGGTACGACTTCCGCCGCTTTCAGCCGCTGCTCCACGCCTTTGCGCAGCAGCTTCGGGGCGACGAATATACCGAGGTGTTCTTTTGGGCGCTGGAGAGCGTCGCCTACGCGCGGGAGCTGCAGCGCCGCCCGGTGCTGGCCGCGCTGCGGCATGATTACGCTCTCGCCCTCTTGCAGCGCACACCGGCGGCCGAGCCGCGCTCGCTGTCTGCGCTGTATCGGGCGTGGTGCGGCCGTGTGCTGGGACTTTCCGAGCCGGAGGACGACTGGCAGCGCGGCCTGTTGGACGCGCTGACGCTGCCGCCGGAGACGACCGAGGCGCAGCTCACCGAGGCGGTGGAGGACACGCTGTACCGCTATTTCGGCCGCCCGCGCCGCGCCGTCACCGATCGCCAGTGGGCGGCGTTCGCGGGGCGCGATCTGCTGCACCGGGGCAGGAAAAGCGGCGGACTCGTCCGTCCCAACGCCCTGCGTGGTTTAGCGCGGACGCCTGCCGCCGGCACGGGAGGGCTGGCGCACCCCGGACTGCTCGCCTTTCTGCGCGGCGTTACGCCCGAGCCGATCCTCCGCCGCTACGTCACGGAGTGCTTCGGCGTGTCCATGCTCACACCCGCCGAGCTGGCACAGGCGGAGCGGGAGCTTTGCACCGGGGCGCACCAAAACTGCCGCCTCCATTTTACACGGGGCGAGCTGCCCAAGACCGCTCGCAGCGGCGACGCCGCGTGGGACGCGCAGTCGTTCCGGAAGCAGCGCGAGAAGAACCGTGAATACTACCGCGCCCACCTGACGCAGAACCGACTCATCCTCTCCCGGCTCACCCAAAAGCTGCAAAATACGCTGCTCCTGCGCAGCGATACGGATACCGCCCGCACCCGCGTCGGTACACTGCGTCCCGACCTCGTGTGGCGCGCGCCTGCGCTGGGCGACCCGTGCGTGTTCAGCCGCACCGCGCAGGAGCATCCCGGCGGTCTGTCGGTGGACATTCTGCTGGACGGCTCTGCCTCGCAGAATCAGCAGCAGGAGAAGCTCTCGACCCAAGCTTACATTCTCTCCGAGGCGCTGCACCGCTGCGGCATTCCCGCCCGCGTCACCGAGTTCTGCTCCGTCAGCGGCTGCACGGTGCTGCGCGTTCTGCGGGACTACGACCAGTCCTCGGGGGACAGCGTTTTCGATTACGTGGCCGCGGGCTGGAACAGGGACGGCCTCGCGCTTCGTGCGATGGATTGGCTGCTCCGCCGTCGAGGCGGCGGCGAGAGACCACTGCTCTTGGTACTGTCCGACGCAAGCCCCAACGACGACCAGCCCATTCCGATCCCCGGTCTGCCCTTGGGCGGACACGGCTACACGGGGGAGCGCGGTGTGGCGGATACCGCCGCCGAGGCCGCGCGGCTGCGGCGTGAGGGCGTCACCCCGGTGTGCATCTTCACCGGGACGGATCGCGAGGTTCCCGCCGCCCGGCAGATCTACGGCGCGGCCATGACGCGCATTCCGGCCATCGGCTGGTTCGCCGACGCTGTCACCAAGCTGCTGCAGCGCCAGCTTTGCAGGGACTTATAAGGCGCGGGCGGCTGCGCCGAAGCCCTGCAAACCATAGAAAACCCACTTTGCGTAAAAAAAGTAAAAAATAGTGTTGACAAATCGCGCCACACGTAGTATCATATCAAATGTTCCGCGGTTGGGACGTGTACCTTGTAAATTAAACAACGAACGAAACGAAAAGCACCAGACGGGAGCGCATCGAAAGATGTGCAACTGAAGCTTGCTCCGGATGGGTTAAGTCAATTACCGGAAGGAGTAAGGATAAAAAGTTTTGATAGCTATGACAAATAGCTCTGTAAAGATTAGCTCGGTGGGAACACCGTGTTGATACGATTTATAGAGAGTTTGATCCTGGCTCAGGACGAACGCTGGCGGCGTGCTTAACACATGCAAG
>CAVGSO010000075.1:0-3099 GCA_963631875.1 Firmicutes bacterium CAG:341
GCAACGTGTCCGATTACGGCATGATCTACGCGGGCGTGCAGAAGAACGTCGGCCCTGCCGGCATGGTCGTGGTCATCATCCGCGAGGACCTCATCCGCGAGGACATTGACCCGAAGATGCCTATCTATATGAGCTACAAGACGCAGGCCGACAACGGCTCGATGTATAACACCCCGAACTGCTGGGCGATCTACTGCTGCGGCAAGGTCTTCAAGTACCTCAAGAGCATTGGCGGTCTGGAGGAGATGCACAAGCGCAACATCGCCAAGGCCAAGGTCATCTATGACTTCCTGGATCAGTCCAAGATGTTCAACGGCACGGTCGCACCGGAGTTCCGCTCCCTGATGAACATCCCGTTCGTCACCGAGAGCGCGGAGCTGGACGCCGAGGTCGTGGCGGCCACCAAGGCAGCCGGGTACGATAACCTCAAGGGTCACAAGTCCGTCGGCGGTCTGCGCGCCTCCGTCTACAACGCTATGCCCATCGAGGGCGCACAGGCGTTGGTGGAGTTCCTGAAGAAGTTCGAGGCGGAGCATAAGTAACCATCCCCATACAAGGGGATTCCATCCCCCTTGTATATCCACACGCCGCGGCAGAAATGATTTGTTTTCCTCTCTGCGGTAGCACTTTTTTACAAAATGTTTATGATAAAGGAGAAGTATCATGCGTATTCTTGTTACTGACGGTATGGATAAGACCGCGATGGCGCAGCTTCGTGAGCTGGGTCACGAGGTCGTGGAGCAGTTCTATGAGCCGGAGCAGCTCGGTGCGGCACTGCGCGATTTTGACGCGGTCGTCGTCCGCTCCAAGACGAAGGTGCGCGCCAACCACATTGACGAGGCCAAGGGCGGCAAGCTCAAGCTCATCATCCGCGGCGGCGTGGGCGTGGACAATATCGACGTGAAGTACGCCGAGCAAAACGGCATTACCGTGAAGAACACCCCCAAGGCGTCCTCTCAGTCCGTGGCCGAGCTGGCAATGGGGCATATGTTCTCCTGCGCCCGCTATATTTCTCACGCAGGCTACACCATGCGCAACGACCAGTGGGAGAAGAAGGCTTACGGCAAGGGCATTGAGCTGCAGGGCAAGACCCTCGGCATCGTGGGCTTCGGCCGTATCGGCCAGCACCTCGGCGTGATGGCTAAGGCCATCGGCATGAACGTCATCGCCTTTGATATTTTCCACATCCCCGGCATTGAGGAGCAGCTCGGCATTCCCTATGTGGAGATGGACGAGCTGCTGGCCAAGGCCGACTTTGTCTCCGTTCACGCCCCCGCTGTGGACGGCGGCGCGCTGATCTCGGCGGAGAATATCGCCAAGATGAAGGACGGCGTGGTCATCATCAACACCTCCCGCGGCACGAACGTGGACGAGGCCGCGCTGCTGGCCGCGCTGGAGTCCGGCAAGGTCCGCGCTGCCGGGTTGGACGTGTACGCCGACGAGCCTGCCACCAACAAGGCGCTGTACTCCCATCCGATGGTGTCCTGCACGCCGCACATCGGTGCAGCCACCGTCGAGGCGCAAAAGCGCATCGGGCAGGAAATCGTGGAGATTATTAAAAACTTCTGATTGCGTTGAATAGGCAAAAAAGAGAACGGCAAAGCCGTTCTCTTTTTTTGCTTACGTTAAAGCGAGGGGACGGATTGCCGAACCGGCGGTCCGTTACCTCTGATACTCAAACTCCAAGTCGTACATACTGACAATGTCGCCGTCCTGAATGCCCATTTCCTCGAGGCGGTCGAAGAGGCCGCTCTGGCGCAGCATTTTGTCGAAGTACATACGGCTCTCGTAGTCGGAGAAGTTGATGTTGGCCATCAAACGCTGCAGCCACGCGCCCTCCACCAGCCACGTGTTGTCCTCACGCTCGATGTGCAGCGGCTCGGAGGTGTCTACCTCCGGCGGCTTCGGCACGTACTCCGGCTCGTACACCGCCACGGGCGGCAGCTCGCTGAGCCGCCGGCTGATGCGCTGCACCAGCTCCCGTGTCCCTTGGTGTGTGGCGGCGGAGAGGGCGAAAAATTCATAGCCGAGGGTCTCCACATGGTCGCGCAGCGCCGCGATCTGCGTCTCGTCCGTGACGAGGTCGGTCTTGTTGCCAACGACGATCTGCGGCCTCGTGGCCAGCTCCGGGCTGTACTCCTTCAGCTCGCCGTTGATGGCGTCAAAATCCGCCACCGGGTCGCGTCCCTCGCTGCCGGATACGTCCACCAGATGCACCAGCAGGCGGCAGCGGTCGATGTGCCGCAGGAAGTCGTGACCCAGCCCTGCGCCCTCGCTCGCGCCCTCGATGATGCCGGGGATGTCCGCCATGACGAAGCTCGCGCCCTCGTCCACATAGACCACGCCGAGGTTGGGGTAGAGGGTGGTGAAGTGGTAGTTGGCGATCTTCGGGTGCGCCTTGCTCACCACGCTCAAAAGCGTGGACTTGCCCACATTCGGAAAGCCCACCAGTCCGACGTCGGCCAGCAGCTTCAGCTCCAAGATCACGTCGTGGCTCTCGCCGGGCAGTCCCGCCTTGGCGAAGCGGGGTACCTGCCGGGTGGGCGTGGCAAAATGCTGGTTGCCCCAGCCGCCGCGGCCGCCTTTGCAGAGGACAAAGGGCGCGTCGTCGGACATATCCTTGATGATGTCGCCGCTCTCCGCGTCGCGCACCAATGTGCCGCGGGGGACGCGGAGGGTCAGGCTCTCGCCGTCCTTGCCGGTCTTGCGGCCGCCCTGCCCGTCTACGCCGTTGCCGGCGACGTATTTGCGCTTGTAGCGGAAGTCCATCAGCGTGGACATATTATCGTCCACACGCAGGATGATCGAGCCGCCGTTGCCGCCGTCGCCGCCGTCAGGGCCGCCCGCCGCGATGTATTTTTCCCGATGGAACGCCACCGCCCCGTTGCCGCCGTTCCCGGCACGGACGGTAATGCGCGCCTTGTCGATAAATCCGTTTGCCATGTTTGCTACCTCGCTGTTTTCTGCTTTATCTTAACTATTGTACCCGAAAATAAGGAAAAGGTCAATAAAAAAAGAACTTCATGGGGACGTCTCCTGCATACTCCGGCAAGGTGGTGGATTTTGCCGCCGCCCGTGACGAGGCGGCCAAGGAGGAGA
>CAVGSO010000076.1:0-3038 GCA_963631875.1 Firmicutes bacterium CAG:341
CGAAAGGAGGAGCCTATTGAGCAAAGCAAAAAAGCAGAAAAACGCAAATAAGCACCGGGCGCTGTCCGCCCAGCAAACTATTCCCTATATCGCCATGCACCCGGACGGGATCTGCCAGCTCCCCGGCGGGCTTTACACAAAGACGCTGGAATATGAGGACATCAACTATGCCGTGGCGTCCACGGAGGATCAGTCCGCTATTTTCAGCGGGTGGAGCGCGTGTCTGAATTACTTTGACAGCTCTCTGCCGTTCCAGCTTTCCTTTGTGAACCGCCGCAGCCGGAACGCCAACCGCTACAAGGTGAATATCCCGGCGCAGGAGGATGACTTCAACAGCATCCGGGGCGAGTATGTGGAAATGCTCAAAGGCCAGATCGCCAAGAGCAACAACGGCATTGAGCGGTACAAGTACATCACCTTTGGCCTGCCTGCCGAGGGCGTGGCGGAGGCGCGTCCCCGGCTGGGGCGCGTGGAGGCGGATGTCATGGGCAACCTAAAGCGGCTGGGCGTCCAGTCCCGCCCGCTGGATGGCCGGGATCGGCTGGCGGTGCTGCATGGGCAGATGCACCCCGGCGGGCGTGAGCCGTTCCGCTTTGCGTGGAAAGACATTCCCAAGACGGGCATGGGGACAAAGGACTACATCGCCCCGGACAGCTTCGATTTCCGGCAGAGCCGTACTTTTCGTGTCGGCCAGATGTGGGGGGGCTGCGTCCTATTTGCAGATCATGGCGTCGGAGCTTTCGGATAAGCTGCTGGCGGAAATTCTGGAGCTGGACGCCGAGCTGACCGTCACCATGCACATCCAGACGGTAGACCAGCTCAAGGCCATTAAGACGATCAAGGGAAAGATTTCCGACATAGGCCGCATGAAGGCGGAGGAGCAGAAAAAGGCTGTCCGTGCCGGGTACGACATGGAGATTTTGCCGCCCGACCTCATTACCTTTTCCAAGGACGCCGCCGAGCTGCTCTCCGACCTGCAAAGCCGCAACGAGCGAATGTTCCTGCTGACCTTTACGGTGGTGAACCTTGCTCCCACCCGGCAGCGGCTGGAAAACGATGTGTTCACGGTGAGCGGCATCGCGCAGAAATACAACTGCGCCCTGCGCCGTCTGGACTGGCAGCAGGAGCAGGGCTTTGTGTCCTCGCTGGCGCTGGGCTACAACGGCATTGAGATCCAGCGGGGCATGACTACCAGCTCCACGGCCATTTTCATTCCCTTTATGACCCGGGAGCTTCGCATGGACGGGCAGGCGCTTTACTACGGCATGAACGCTCTTTCCAACAATGTCATCATGGCTGACCGCAAAAAGCTCAAATCCGCAAACGGAATGTACCTTGGCTCTACGGGCAGCGGCAAGAGCTTTGCCGCCAAGCGGGAGCTGATCAATGTGTTCCTCGCCACCAATGACCGCATCATCGTGGTTGACCCGATGGGCGAATACGCCCCGCTGGTGCGGCGCTTGGGCGGGCAGGTCATTGAGATCGCCCCGGACAGTCCGCACCACATTTCGCCTATGGACTTGCAAATGAATATCAACGACGAGGACAGTCCGCTTTCCATGAAGGCGGATTTTCTGCTGTCCCTGTGTGAGCTGATCGTGGGCGGCAAGGAGGGCTTGCAGCCCATCGAGAAAACAGTCATTGACCGCTGTGTGCGGCTGGTGTACCGGGAAATGGCGCTGGGGCTGGAAACGGCAAAAACGCCGCTGCTGCAAGATCTGTATGAGGAGCTGCTGCGCCAGCCAGAGCCGGAGGCGCGGCGGGTGGCGACGGCGCTGGAGCTTTACTGCACAGGCTCTCTCAATCTCTTTAACCATCCCACAAATGTTGACCTCAATTCCCGTGTGGTCTGCATCGTCCTAAAGGGCTTGGGTGAAAACCTCCGCAAGATCGCCATGCACACCACCAACGAATTTGTCACGGCGGCGGTGAACGCCAATCACGCCGAGGGCGTGGCGACTTGGTGCTACTTTGACGAGTTCCATATCCTGCTCCGTGATCCGCTGACGGCCAGCTACTTTGTGGCGGTCTGGAAAATGCTCCGCAAAAAGGGCTGTGTCCCCTCGGCGCTGACGCAGAATGTGAAAGACCTGCTGGCCAGCCGGGAGATCGAGAACATTCTGGACAACACGGATTTCATGGTGCTGCTGTCGCAGGCGCAGAGCGACCGTGCGATTTTGGCAAAGCAGCTCGGCATTTCTGAGCATCAGCTCTCCTACATCACGCACTCCAATTCCGGCGAGGGCTTGCTGTTCTATGGAAATGTCACCATCCCGTTTGTAGACCGTTTCCCCCGTGGAGAGATCTATGACCTGCTGACTACCCGCCCGGAGGATCTTGCCCATGAGCGAACAGACGAGTAACCCCACTTCGGGACAAAATGTCCCGAAGTCCAAATTCCGAAGAAAGAGCCGGCAGGAGCAAACGGCGGCGTCCAAGCTGCGGATGGAGCGCCGGGGCGAGAAGCTGGACGCCGCCCGGGAGAAGCTGGCAAAGCAGAAGCCGCCGAAAAAGCCCGGGGCGGTCAAGCGCCTTGTCCATACCGCCGGACACGGCGTCCACGGCTTTGTGCATGGCAAGCTCTATGAGGTCGAGCATGAAAATGTCGGCACGGAGGGCGCACACCGTTCCGAGCTGGCGGCGGAGTCCGTGTACCGCTTCGGCAGGCGCAAACTCCGCAAGGCCATCCGGGAACACCCCGCAAAGGCGGTGGAGCGTGCCGAAAGCAAGCATCTCAAGGCCACGGCGGATTATTACTACCGCAAGACCGTGGAGGAACACCCGGAAATGCAGGACGGCGGCGCGGTGTCCCGGTATCTGCAAAAGCAGAAGATCAAGCGCCAGTACGCAAAGCAGGCGCGGGAGGCTGCCAGACAGACCGCCAAGGCCGCCGAGGGTACGGCATCCGTCACGGGCAAGCTGACGGAGAAAGTGTCCGCCTACCTCAAGGAACACCCCAGCGGGCTGCTCCTGCTGTTGGCGGCGTTTCTTCTGCTGGTGGTGCTGCAATCGTGTATGTCCTCGCTGGTGACGGTGGG
>CAVGSO010000077.1:0-3022 GCA_963631875.1 Firmicutes bacterium CAG:341
TAATGCCACGCATCAATCTTTGAAACTGCGAGAAGCTTACCGCCCATTTTCCTTTTGGGAAAGAATTGGCTTTTAATAGCGCAAATAGATATGCTGCCTCGGACACCCTGCCCCATTCGATAGCGGCCTTGAGCAGTTTGAAGTGCAGTTGACATACGCAGTTGCTTTGAAAGACGACACGGGCCAGACTGTCATCCGCCTGCATAGCATCAAGCAACGGCAGAAAGCTTTCTGCATCGAATGCGTCATCGTCCCAGAGAAAGTCAATTTCAGAGAAGAATCCCTCCGCACAGTTTAGATCGTTCAGCGACGTCTGGTTAGGCAGCAGGGTGCGCCACATGGTGATGGCCTTTTGCGGATTGTCGGCATAGACCTCTTCCAGCATATCTGCACAAAACATCTCCTGCTGCCGCTCTAATGTCCAGCGGAACATTTCCTCCGGAAAAGCTTTTGCCAACTTTTCTGCGTTTGGGTCAAAGAAACGGGACGGTTTCATCACATCATCACAGTCAGTACTTGGCTCGACAGAGAATGTGCGGGTGATTTCCTTAGGTATCCGGACAGTCTTTGCGTCCCTGCGCGCGTCTTGTATACGCTGCGGAATAGGCCCGCTGTCACCACACCAGCCACATTCCCATATATCTTTGTGCAGGATCACATTCGGCGCGCCGCAGGTCGGACATTTCATGAAGACACCTCCCCCTTTGTTCAGCATAGCACACAACGACTCATTATGCAACGCCAAGATATTTCTCAAAGAAGCATGAGAGCCGCCGGATAACGCCCTGCTTCTTTTCGGTGCGGTTGCCGCCGCCGTATATCTTCCTCCTGTTCGAGAAGAAAGAGGCTTCTGCGGAGTGATAAAAAGCGGGAGCATCGGTTGAGATGCTCCCGCTTTGCGTTGATCATCAAGTCAAAAACGCCCGGCGCGCGGGCGTTTTGTTTTGCTGCCATCCCATCCGTCACAGATGATACTGCCGCTTATATTCCTCAAAGTACTTCGCGAACGAGTGCGATTTCAGCTCCCGCACGCTGGAGAGGTACTCGTGCGTGTCGAAGGAATCCGATTCCAGCTCGATGATGGCCACGGCGATGTTTGAGCAGTGGTCGGCCACGCGCTCGTAGTTCGTCAGCAGGTCGTTGAACACGAAGCCCTGACTCAGTGTGCATACCCCGGACTGAAGCCGCTCCACGTGGTGCGACTTCATCTCGTCGCACAGCCCGTCGATGATCTCCTCGAGCGGCTCGACCTTGGCGGCACGCTGCAAGTCGTTCTCCACGAAGGCGGTGATGGCCAGCGTCAGCACCTCGCCCACAGCACTCTCCATCACCTGCAGCTCCCGCTGCGCCGCCTCGGAGAAGACGATCTCCTTGTCGTGGATTTCGTGCGCCGTCTCGGAGATGTTCACCGCGTGGTCGGAAATTCGCTCGAAATCAGAGATAGTATGCAGGAACTTGCTCACTTCCTCGCTCTGCGCGTCGGAGAGGGACTTGCTGGTGATCTTCATCAGGTACGTCCCCAGCTTGTCCTCGTAGCGGTCGATGACGGCCTCCGTCTCGTTCACCTGCCGGAAATCCTTCTCGGAGAAGCGGCTGCGCAGCGACATGGCCAGCATCAGGTTGCCCATCGCCTTTTCGGCCATTGAATTGGTCACGAGGCGGCTCTGCTCAATGGACAGCGCAGGATGCTGCAGGAAGCGCTCCTCCAGTCGGTCCATATCCTCGCCCTCGTCGCCGCTGCCGCTGCCCGGGAACAGGCGGTTGACGATTTTCTCCATCAGCCCGATACACGGCAGCAGTACCACCACGGTGGCGAAGCGGAAGAGCGTGTTCATCAGCGCGATGGACACGGAGGTCATCACCGTCGTCAAAAACGGGAAATGTGCCACGGCGTTGGCGCTGTAAAACACCACGCCCCAAATAAGCACGCCCAAAACGTCGATGAGCAAATACACGAACGCCGTGCGCTTGCCGTTGAGGTTCGCACCCAGCGCGGACAGCAGCACCGGCACGGCCGCACCGATGGCGATACCCATGACGATGGGCAGCGCGATCTCGAACGTGATCGCCCCGGTGATGGCCAGCGCCTGCAAAATACCTACCGCGGCGGACGCGCTTTGCAGCACACTGGTGAACGCAAGGCCCACCAAAATCCCCAGCAGGGGGTTGGAAAAGCTCGTCAGTACGCGGATGAACGCCTCGCTCTCGCGCAGCGGTGCCACGGCGTCGGACATCGAGGACATCCCGTACATCAGCACGGCGAAGCCCAGCAGTATCTCGCCGATGTGGCGGTTGGTGGCCTTGTCGTTGAACATCCGCAGGATAATACCGATGACCGCCACCACCCCGGTGATGACCTCGGTGCTGAAAAGCTGCACCACGCCGCTGCCGCCCTCCAGGGAGGAGAGGCAGAGGATCCACCCGGTCACGCTCGTGCCGAGGATCGCGCCCATGATCACGCCGATGGCCTGCCGCACCTTCATCATCCCGGAGTTGACGAAGCCGACCACCATCACCGAGGTGGCGGAGGACGACTGGATCACGGCGGTCACGCCCGTCCCCAGCAGTACGCCCTTGAGCGGCGTGCTGCTCAATTTATACAGCACCAGCTCTAACTTGCTCCCGGCCACCTTTTTCAGTCCCTCGCCCATCAGGGACATACCGAATAAGAACAGCGCGATTCCGCCCAGCAGCGATACCACGTCCGCAACGCTCATAAACCCCAGCCTCCCACCGTGTAACATCCGTAGTTTTACTCTCAACACCATAGTATAAAGCAAACCTCGCCGTTTGTCGATAATAACCGTGAGAAAAAACCATAAAATTTCTGCGCTCAATGCTTTTCCGTGAGCGGCGGCAAAAAAATCTTGACAATCCCGCCGTATCTGCTATAATAAGTAACGCTGTTTGTCGGCGGGACAAGTTCATATGCAGTGGTATCGAAGAGGTCATAACGAGCACGACTGGAAATCGTGTTGTCGTCAAAAGCGGCACGAGGGTTCGAATCCCTCCCACTGCGCCA
>CAVGSO010000078.1:0-2954 GCA_963631875.1 Firmicutes bacterium CAG:341
GACGCAGAGCGCGCTCTGCGTCCCTATTTTGATGTCAAATGTGCTTACTTATCCTGCTTCCGCTGCGCCGTTACGTTCATCCCCTAAGCTGCAGCAGCTTCTGCTTCAGCTCACCCTCGATGCGGCCCAGCTCGGCCTCGGCCTCCTTGCGCTTGGCCGCGCCCTCTTTCTGAATGCGGGCGACCTCGTCGAGCGTGGAGATGAGCTGCTCGTTCGTGTGGCGGAGCGTCTCGATGTCCACGACGGAGCGCTCGGCCTCCTGTGCGGTGGCAATCGTCCCCATCTTGAGCGTGTCGGCGTTCTTCTTCAGCAGCTCGTTGGTCATCTCCGTCACGGCGTTCTGCGCGGCGGTGGCCTGACGGCTATGCTCCATACCCAGCGCAAGCACCATTTGGCTCTTCCACAGCGGGATGGTGTTGACGAGCGAGGACTGGAGCTTCTCAATCATGAGGGTGTCGTTGTTCTGCAAAAGGCGCGTCTGCGGGCCCATCTGAATGGACACCATGCGCGTCAGCTCAAGGTCGTGCAGCTTCTTTTCAAAGCGGTCGCACAAGCTGACAAGGTCGTTGTACGCCTGCGCGTCCTCCGCCAGCCCGCTCGCTTCCGCCTTCTTGCGCAGATCCTCCACCTCGGTGGCGCGCACCTCGGCCAGCCGCTTCTTGCCCGCGAGGATATACATGGTCAGCTCTTTGTAATATTTCAGGTTCAGCTCATACATTTGGTCGAGCATCGCCACATCCTTGAGCAAGGCAATCTGATGGCTCTCGAGGCTTTGGGCAATCTTGTCCACGTTGGCCTCGACCTTGTCATACTGACTTTTCATCGTCTCGAGCTTGTTGCCCGCCTTCTTAAAAAGCCCAAGTAAGCCCTTGCGCTCCTCGTCCTCGCCGAAGCCCTTCAGCTCCACGACGAGGCGGCTGAGGTCATCGCCGATCTGCCCCATGTCCTTGGCGCGGACGTTGCTCAAGGCGTTCTCGGAGAAGGCAGCCACGCTCTTCTGCGCCGCCGCACCGTATTGCAGCACCTGATTGGTGTCGCGGATGTCGATCTTGCGGGAGAACTCCTCCACGGCTTTTTTCTCCGCCTCGGTGAGCAGGTTTTCGTCCAAATTCACAGGCTCAATCGGCTTTTCGCCCTCTTTCGGGACATCCGGGGCTTCCGGCGTCAGCGTCAGGGTGGGCAGCTCCGCCGCCGCGGCGGCGGTGTCCGGGGTCAAGGTCAGCTCGGGAATCTTTTCGTCAGTCATATTCGTCCGTTCCTTTCTTGTCGTTACGGCGCAAGCCGGGTGTCGCTCTCGCTCCGGGTGGCCTTGTGGAGCGCGTCCTCCGTCAGCCCCTCCCGCGCCATCATGTTTTCCAGCACCGTGATGTCGGTGGAAATGTCCAGCGCCTGCTCGCCGAAGAGGCCGTCAAGCTGCTTTTCGAACGCCAGCACGATCGTCCCCAGCATTCCCTCCACCTTTTCCATCGTCCCGCTGATGTTCTCGCCGCTGACGCCCTGACGGCTCAGCTCGTCGTAGCTCCGCAGGAGCTTGACGGTGGTGGGCAGGTAGTAGGACATGAACTTCCGTATCTGCGGCAGCTTGTCCGGGTGTTCCTTGACGTAGTCGAAAATGCGGGCGGAAACCTCCTCCAGCCGGTCGATCTGCCGGGAGACGTTCTCGTCCTGTATGCTGTCGTTCAGCGCGCGCATGGCCTTGATCGCGCCGTCGCCATCGGCGATCATCTTGTCCAGCGCCGCGTTCCCGGTCGTCTGCGGCTTTTCCTCGACCGTAACCTCCTCCGTCACGTTCGGGCAGAAGTGCCGCGCAATCAGCGCCACCGCCGCGCTCGCCGCCGCCGCCAGCAGGAAATGCCCCACCTGATAGAGCGGAAACAGCAGCGCATACAGCAGCCACGTCACCGCCGCCGCGTAGATGGGCGCGGCCGATTTGTGGACAACGGTTTTTGTTTTCAATCCTGTCGCCTCCCGCGTAGTACGTATTCTCGAGATATTATACTACATACCCCCGCAGACGGTCAAGCGGGATGTTGGCTCGTCAACATCGTGAAATTCCCACGCCGACGACATCGATCACGGCGCGGGAATTTTAGGGGTCGATTGATTGATACGCGGCTATTTCGCCATTCCATTTTCCTTTCCCTTTGTACCTGCCGCCAACTCCTTTTCAAGCACAAAAATGCTGACCATATACATCGCCAAGTTCAGCCACGACAAGGCCAACAGATTTGCAGCGTTTCCGAACAAATACGACCCGTAGGTACTCAACGTACAGCAGATCAGCCCTATGCAAAGCGGTATCATTTTCGGAATCATGACAGCCAAAATAATTGCCAACACCTCGTACAAGAAGCCGTATCTCTCGTGCATTGAGGGCAAAAAGAGGACACAGGTATACGTCAGCAGATACGCCATCATATACAGATTTTTCCCCTCCGTCTTGTAGCCCTTCTTCAGCCACCAAAGCATGAGCAAGGCCAGCACAAATACGGTAATACAGATCGTCGGCAGCTTCATATAGCCGTACTGCGCAGCATCTCCCGACTTGCACAACAGCAGCCATACGGACGGGTAGTTCATCGCTATGCTCTGATAGCTATTCGTTTGGTTTACATAAATCGTAAATATCTCCAGTATGCTCCGCTTCCCCAACAGCACCGCCGGCAGTGATATCCCGATCATGCTCAACGGAACGAACGCAAATCGAAGGGCGGAAAATTCCCACCGCACGAAATAGACGAACAGAAATATCGGCAGCGCGAAAACCGCGTGCAGCTTAAACGCAAACGCAATGCCCAGCAGGCACAGCCCGGCCGTATATTGCCTGCGGTCAAGTGCCAAGATGGCAAGGAGGCAAAAAGCGCTATATATGGCATCACATTGCGCCCATGCCGCGGAGTTCAGAAAAACGATTGGCGACAGCCAAACGACGCAATACGCCAGTGCAGCGTGCG
>CAVGSO010000079.1:0-2685 GCA_963631875.1 Firmicutes bacterium CAG:341
CTGGCCTGTGCTGGAGGGTGTGTGGGAAAGCGGAGACGGCCGCTGGCAGGCGGTCATCGGCGAAGACAGCGGCATAGCGCTCACACTGGACGGCGAATCGGTGCTGCGCGGCGGTCTGAGCTTTACCTATCTTCAGCCCGGCAGGAACGAGCAGACCGAGCTGTTCCCCGACAGCCGCGCGCTCCGGACCCCGGACGGCACGGAATGGGGGGAGATCACGTCCCTCTGCCACGAGGCCGGAGACGGCGGCAGCGGCGCCCTCGCCATGACGCTGGAGCTGCCGGAGGGCGCGGAGGAAACGGTGACCTTACAAAAACAGGAGTGACAGCCTCCCGGGCTGCTCCCCTGGGGGCAGCCCGGGCAGAAGGGGAAACGAAGCCCGGCCGGATGCCGGGCTTCCCACCAAAAAAGAATTGGAGGATTGAAGAATATGGGCTTATTCGATAAGAAATACTGCGACATCTGCGGGGAAAAGATCGGGCTTCTGGGCAACCGGAAGCTGGAGGACGGCAACCTCTGCAAGGAGTGCGCGAAAAAGCTCTCCCCCTGGTTCTCGGACCGCCGTAATTCCACGGTGAGCGAGATCAGGGGACAGCTGGCATACCGGGAAGAGAACCGGCAGAAGGCGGCGAAGTTCCAGATCAGCCGCTCCATGGGCGAGGACTGGAAGGTGCTGCTGGACGAGACCCACCGGTGGTTCACCGTCACCCGCGCTCGGGATCTGGCGGAGGCCAATCCGGATATCCTGGATTATTCCGCCCTCACCGGCTGCCGGATGAACATCGACGAGAGCCGGTCGGAGGTCATGCGGAAGAACCAGGAGGGCAAGGAGGTCAGCTATGTCCCGCCCCGCTACGAGTATTCCTACGATTTCGAGATCATCATCACCGTCAGCCACCCCTACTTCGACGAGATGAAGTTCCGGCTGAATTCCAGCTCCGTATATTTCCAGCCCCAGCCCACGGCGCAGCGGCCCATGGCGGGGCGGATGGCGAACGTGTCTGCGGCAGATCCCGAGACCTGCGTGGAGTACCGCCAGTACCGGCAGATGGGGGAAGAACTCTGCGCGGAGCTGGAGCGGATCCGGACCGGCGGCAGCGCCGGAACGCCCGCGCCGGAGGGAGAGGACGCCGGGGTGCAGAGCGCGGCGAATACGGCGGCGCCGGCAGCGGCGGGCCCCTGGATCTGCCCCGCCTGCGGCGGCGCCAACAACGGCAGGTTCTGCGAATACTGCGGCTCCCCCAGGCCGTAACGGCCTCCGGACGGCGTACCGGAGCGGAAGGGATCAGGAGGGAGTGCCGGATTGAGGAAGGGCGTTCTGGGCATGGCGGCCCCGCCCCCGCGCTCCGGTCTGCGGATCAACGGAAACAACAGCCCCCGGCAGTGAAAACAAGCTACCGGGAGGAAGGAGACAGATATGCCATCACAGGTGACCAATTACCAGTGCCCCAGCTGTACCGGCCCGCTGCACTTCGTGGGCGGAAGCGGAAAGCTGGAGTGCGATTACTGCGGCTCGTCCTTTGACGTGGCCGAGATCGAGGCGCTGTACGCGGAAAAGGAGGAAAAAGCCGCGGCAGCCCATCAGGCCGCGGAGGAAAAGACGGCGGAGAAGCGCGAGTCCTCCGCCGCTGACGGCCAATGGGACACCTCCGGCCTCAGCGCGGACTGGGGCGAGGAGGGCGCGGGCATGAAGGCCTACAGCTGCCCCAGCTGCGGCGCGGAGCTGATCTGCGACGAAAGCACCGCCGCCACCTCCTGCCCCTACTGCGGCAACCCCACGGTAGTGCCGGGGCAGTTCGCGGGCGCGCTGAAGCCGGACTTCATCCTGCCCTTCAAGCTCTCCAGGGAGGACGCGGTGAAAAAGCTCAAGGAGCACTACAGGGGCAAGGTCTTCCTGCCCAGGAGCTTTACCGATGAAAACCACATTCAGGAGATCCGGGGCGTCTATGTCCCCTTCTGGATGTTCGACGGCACGGCGGAGGGGGACGCCCACTATGAGGCCACCCGCTCCCATACCTACACCTCCGGCGACTATGAGATCACGGAGACAGAGCACTTTGACGTCTACCGGGCGGGCTCCGTCGCCTTTGAGAAGGTGCCGGTGGACGCCTCCGGCAAGATGCCGGACGACCACATGGACTCCATCGAGCCCTATGACTACTCGGAACTGAAACCCTTCTCCACCGCCTATCTCCCCGGCTTTCTGGCCGACCGCTTCGACGTGACGGTGGAGCAGAGCCGGGAGCGGGCGGACCGCCGCTGCGCGGGCACGCTGGAGGCGTCCCTGCGCGGTACCGTGCAGGGCTACGGCACCTGCCTGCGGACCGGGGGCGGCGTCAGCCTCCGGCGGGGGAAGGTGCGTTACGCCCTCATGCCCGTTTGGATGCTGAACACCAAATGGCAGGGGAAGGACTTCCTCTTCGCCATGAACGGCCAGACCGGCAGGCTCGTTGGCGATCTGCCTGTGAGCAAGGCGAAATTCTGGGGACTGTTCGCCGCCATTGCCGTGCCGCTGTCCGCCCTGACCTCGCTGCTCGTAAAGCTTCTGCTGGCATAAGGAGGGACTTCGGATATGAAAAAGAACATCTCAATTCTTGCACTGGTCTTAGTGCTGGCGCTGTCCCTCTGCGTACCCGCCATGGCGGCGTCGGAATACGGCGTGATCTATGACGAGACGGAGTCCCT
>CAVGSO010000080.1:0-2546 GCA_963631875.1 Firmicutes bacterium CAG:341
GTTCCGCAGCTGCTTACGAAGATAAACCGCCTCGAGTACGGCGAGATCCTCGGCGACCGCGGCGCGGACAGCCTGATAAGCCCCAAGAGCCTGTCCACCTACGCCATCATCCGCTATGTCCGCGCAATGGAAAACACCGGCGGCAGCGAGGTGCTCACCATCCACCGCATAGCCGACGGGCGCGCCGAGGCGCTGGAGTTTGCCGTGACCGATGCGACCAAGCACCTGCGCGAGCAGCTCAAGGATATAAAGCTCAAGCCCGGCATACTGATAGTCTGCATAAACCACATGGGCAAGATCATCATCCCGGGAGGCCGCGACACGCTTATGTCCGGCGACACGGTAGTCATCGTCACGACCGCGGGACGCGAGATACTTGACCTCAACGATATATTTGCATGATGAATACGGGAACGATGAGAAAAACGATAAGCGTCATACTGTGCATTGAAGCGGCCTTCATGCTGCCGCCGTTCATACTTGCCGTTGCAGACGGCGACGAGAACATCATGCGCGGCTTTGCCTCGGCGATGACGGTGCTGCTGCTGATCGGCATCCCCTGCGGCGTACTGCGCAGCAGGCAGCGTCCGATGGGAGCACGCGACGGCTTTGTCACGGTCGCGCTGGCGTGGATAATCATATCGCTGTTCGGCGCTGTGCCCTTTTACGCATCCGGCGTTATCCCGAGCATATCCGACGCGGTGTTCGAGACGGTGTCCGGCTTTTCGACGACGGGCGCCACGATCATCGACGACGTTGAGTCCGCGCCGCGGGCGATACTGCTCTGGCGCAGCATCACCAACTGGATCGGCGGCATGGGCGTGCTGGTATTTCTGCTGGCGATAGCGCCGGTGGCACGCGAGGGCGGCTCGATGTTCCTGCTGCGGGCGGAGTTTCCCGGCCCCATGGCGGCAAAGCTCGTGCCGAGGATGCAGAAGTCGGCAAAGCTGCTGTATGAAATATATATAGTAATGACCGCGGCGCAGATACTGCTGCTGTGCCTCGGCGGAATGCCGCTGTTCGACTCGGTGAACATCTCGCTGAGCACGGTATCCACGGGCGGCTTTGCCATCCGCAACGACAGCATGGCGTCCTACGGCGCGTATGCGCAGAACGTGACGCTCGTGTTCATGACGCTGTGCAGCATGAGCTTCAGCCTGTTCTACTGCGCGCTTGCGCGCGAGTTCCTGCGCATCCGCCGCAGCCGCGAGCTGCGCACCTTTGTGATCGTCGTGCTGGGCGTTGCGCTGCTGATGGGCATCGACACCGCCTCGAAGTTCGACAGCGTTGCCGGCGGCGTACACCACACGCTGTTTCAGGTCATATCCATCATCAGCACGACCTGCTACGTTTCGATCGACGCATCGTTCTGGTCGCCCTTTGTGTGGGCGCTGCTGACGGTGCTGATGATAACCGGCCCCATGTCCGGCTCCACCGGCGGCGGCATGAAGCTTTCGCGTGTGATGATCCTTGCCAAGAGCACCTACCGCGCCATTGCCCGCACCGTCACGCCGAACTCCGTGCACCTTATCCACCTTGACGGCGAGATCGTCGATGAGGACACGGTGTCCGCGGTCGAGAGCTTTGCGATAGTCTACTTCATGGCGGTCGTTGCGACCGGCGTGGTGCTGTCGCTTGACGGTATGACCATCGGCGACGGCATGCTGGCGGGCATTTCGAGCCTGAGCAACGTCGGCTACGGCATCGACTCGAACACCTTTGCCACCATGGGCGTTTCGAGCCTGAATATACTCAGCAAGGCCGTCCTGTGCTTCGACATGTTCCTTGGCCGCCTCGAGATATTCCCCATGCTGATCCTGCTCGCCCCCGACACATGGAGGAAGTGAGCGCGCACCATTGCCTTCCAATACATAGAAAAAGTGAGGCTTTCGCCTCACTTTTTTCATTTACTCTATCAGCCAGCCGTAATCCTGCCGGCAATCGACGACATAGTCGATGAGCACGCACCCGTCCCTGACCTGAAATATCAGCATATACCGCTTGTCGAACACAAGCTGCCGATACATGCCGCGGGGGATATAGTCGCCGCGCAGCCACGGGCAGCGCTCCGGCATGGCCTCAAGCGAGTGCGCGGCCTTGCCGAACTCGGCTGTGAGCTTTCGCGCAGCATCGGGGCTGACCCTTGCGAGGAATGCGGCGTGGCTGACCAGCTGCTGCTTGGCCTGCTCGGAGACGATGACCTCAAATCGCTTCATCGCTCACGCTCCCGATCGCGTCGAGCATCAGCTGCTCTACCTCGTCCACGCCGTAGCCGCGGGCACCTGCGAGGCGATCCTCCTGCACGCGCAGCAGCTCCTCGCGCAGCAGCAGCATTTTTTCGCGTCTGTTATAGGTCTCCATGTCCATCACGACAAGGTCGCCCTCGCCGTTTTTGGTCAAAAACACGGGCTCTGCGGTTTTTCTGCACATTTCGGCGATCTCGTTGTAGTTCTGCCTTATCGCCGCCGACGGTCTGATGTTCATCCCGACACCTCCTCGTAGTAGTATTATACCCAAATCATATCATCATATGCCTATGCTGTCAA
>CAVGSO010000081.1:0-2470 GCA_963631875.1 Firmicutes bacterium CAG:341
AGCGCTATATCCACCACATCGGCGGACTGCCCGACTTCACGGCGCTGCGCTTCACCAAGTACAACCAGTATGAGTCCATGATCCTCCCGATGGTCAAGTACCTTGAGAGCCACGGCGTCCGGTTCCATTACGGCGTGCAGGTCGTAAATGTCGAGTTCGACTGCTCCGACCCCGAGCGCAAGCTCGCCAAGCGCATCGACGTTATCCGCGACGGCAAAAAGGACGCCATCGACCTCACCGAGAATGACCTCGTCTTCATCACCAACGGCGGATGCGTAGAGAACTCCACCACGGGCAGCCAAAACGAGCCCGCCGCGTATGACACCGAGCTCAAGGAGGGCGGCGGCTGGGATATGTGGCGCAGGATCGCCGCGCAGGACCCGTCCTTCGGTCACCCCGACAAGTTCTGCTCCGACCCCGAGCAGACGAATTGGATGAGCGCCACCGTCGAGACGCTCGACCAGCGCATCATTCCCTATATCAAGAACATCTGCAAGCGCGACCCGTTCACCGGCAAGGTCGTCACCGGCGGCATCGTCAGCGTGAAGGACTCCTCGTGGCTGCTGAGCTGGACCATCAACCGCCAGCCGCAGTTCCGCGAGCAGCCCAAGGATCACTGCCTCGTCTGGGTCTACGCCCTCTTCACCGATAAGCCCGGCGATTTCATCAAGAAGCCCATGCGCGAGTGCACCGGCAAGGAGATCTGCATGGAGTGGCTCTACCACCTCGGCGTGCCCGTCGAGCAGATCGGGGACATGGCGGAAAACAGCGCCAACACCGTTCCCGTCATGATGCCGTATATCGACGCGTTCTTCATGCCGCGCGCCGACGGCGACCGTCCGGACGTCGTGCCCGCAGGCAGCGTGAACTTCGCCTTCCTTGGCCAGTTCGCCGAGACCCCGCGCGACACCATCTTCACCACCGAGTATTCCATGCGCACGGGCATGGAAGCGGTCTACACCCTGCTGAACGTCGACCGCGGCGTGCCCGAGGTCTGGGGCAGCGTCTACGATGTGCGCGACCTGCTCGACGCCACCGTCAAGCTGCGCGACGGCAAAAAGGCTACCGACATGGAGCTGGGCTTCATGGAAAAGATGGCGGTCAAGAAGGTCCTCGGCAAGATCGAAGGCACCGACATTGAAAAGCTGCTCAAAAAATATCAGGTGATCTGACAGGCAGAGCCTGCCAGACCCAGCAAAAGCAAAAACAAGGAAGCGGCGGGGCTGTGCTCCCGCCGCTTCCTCATCTTTATTCTCTCCTGCCGCGTTTTCGATCCTCCGGTCAGTGAAGCGTGTAAACATCGGGGCGGCGGTTGTTCCAGCTCCCCACCTGCTCGCGCACCTTCTTCTGATACTCCATGTCAAGCTCCGCGTAGGCAATGCTGACGCAGTTGGGGCACTGCGCGATCACGGTCCCCCACGGGTCGGTCACGCGGCTGCGCCCGAACGGGCTCTCCGTTGACATCTTGCCGTACTGGTTGACCGCGACGACGTAAGTCAAATTGAGCAGCGCCGTGCTGTCCACCAGCGTGTCCCAGTGGTCCGTGCGCGGCGGGAGCGGGCTGCCGGCAGGAAAGAACGCGGGAACAAAGATAATGTCCGCCCCGTCCTGGACCATGCCCCGCGCCAGCTCGGGAAAGCGCAGGTCATAGCAGACCATGATGCCGACCCGCCCGATATCCGTATCAAAGACCGCCGGCTGAGAGCCCGCTTCGACAAATTCCGACTCATCATAGTTCATCGCTTTCATCAGGTGGATCTTGTCGTACCGGCCGATGATCTCGCCGTCACGGTTTATAAAGAGACAGGTATTGAAATACTTCCCGCTCTCGGCAAGGCGTTCAAAGGAACCGGGGATCAGATTCACATGGTTTTCCTTTGCGATCGCCCGCATTTCCGTCACAAATCGACCGTCAAGCGGCTCAGGCGCTTCCCCGTGGATGCGCGGAGCGTTGACGTCATAATACGAATTTTCGGGAAAAACCACGACGTCAGCGCCATTTTTTGCCGCGTCCTTTGTCATCTGTGCGATCAAAGCGGTATTTCTGCGCGGAGACCCAGCTGTATCTGTCTGACAAAGGGCTATTTTGATCATAAATCCATCCTCCTCCATGAAGCCTTAAAACACCGAAAAAGGGCACTTACCTGCAATATATTCCCTTCCCTCGAAAATGTCAAATACGCGCTTTATGCGCCATATTTTTCCGGCAGTGCCGCTGTGTACTTTTTGACCGTCGAGGCGGCGTAGAGCATGACCAGCAGCTCCGTGATGGGCATGGCAAGCCACAGGGAGCCTGCGCCCGCCAGCCGCGGCAGCAGCAGGATCAATGCGCCGCTGATGACAAGTCCCCGCGCCACCGACACGATGAACGCCGCCTTCGGCTTCATAATGGCTTGGAAATAATAGGTCGAAAAAATGTTGAACGGCAGCAGCAGGAACGAGAGCGCGTAGGTGCGGACGATGGCGGGCG
>CAVGSO010000082.1:0-2469 GCA_963631875.1 Firmicutes bacterium CAG:341
CAAGAAGATCGACCTCGCCATCGTGACGGTCGGCGAGAAGTACACCTTCCAGATGCCCAGCAGCAAGGTCACGGTAGAGGCCACATTCATGGAAGACAACACGATGCTCAACTACTTCGTGGACGTCAGCGCCGGTGATTACTACTATGACGCGGTGCTGTGGGCGGCGGTAAACGGCATTACCAGCGGCGTGGACGCGCTGCATTTTGCGCCGGACGCTCCCTGCACCCGTGGCCAGATCGTGACCTTCCTGTGGCGTGCCGCCGGATCTCCGGAGCCGCAGACCATGAGCGGCTTTGCGGACGTGGCTGCGGACAGCTACTGCGCGAAGGCGGTGGCATGGGCGGTCGAGCGCGGCATTACCTCCGGCACGGGCAACGGCAGATTCAGCCCGGACGCAGCCTGCACGAGAGCGCAGGCCGTGACCTTCCTCTACCGCGCGGCAGGCAGCCCCGCAGTCAGCGGCTACGCGGAGTTTGACGATGTGATGACCGATGCCTACTACGCCAGAGCGGTGGCGTGGGCAACGGAGCAGGGCGTGACGGAGGGCGTCGGCAGCCGCCGGTTCGCCCCGGACGATACCTGCACGAGAGGCCAGATCGTCACCTTCCTGTGGCGGTCGCAGGCCGACTGATCCCCCGTACCGTTCTCCGTCCCCGCAGCCCATCGGACAGGGCTGCGGGGACCGGGGAGCCGCCCGCAGGCGGCAGGGGCAGCGCCCCTCTGGAGCGAGGCAGCGGGCAACCGGCAGCACACAGGCCGGTAGACGCAGCCAGCTCCAGCAGCCCCCGCGGGAGCGCGCAAAAGCACTTTCATACTGCCAGCCCCACAAGGGGCGGCGGTGTGAAAGTGCTTTTGCGTTACTTTCTCACGAGAAAGTAACAAAGAGGTTGCCTAATCGGTACTCATATGGTAAAATGGCAGCAGTACGAAAACGGAAAAACAGAGCAGAGGAAAGGAAGGGTGAGCGGTATCGGAACAACGATTTCCGGCATGATGGGCCGGGGCAGCATCCGGCACAACAACCGGGAGTTCACGGCGGCCAATGTAGACCGTGGCCGGTCGGGGCAGAACATCGTCTTTGTCAACGAGGATCTGAAGCAGGTCTATCACGAGCTGTTTGACGCGGCGCTGGAGAGCTACAACGCCGGGAAGAAAAAGACCAGAGACAAGATCCCGGACTACTACGAGCATATCCGGCAGAGCAAGCAGGAGAAGCTGTTCCATGAGGCCATCTTCCAGATCGGCAATCTCAGCGACTGCGGCTGCGGCTCGGAGGGCGGCCAGCGGGCAGCCGAGGCGCTGACGGAGTTCGCAAAGACCTTTCAGGAGCGCAACCCCCATCTCCGGGTGTTCAACATGGTGCTGCACATGGACGAGGCCACGCCGCACCTTCATGTAGACTATATCCCGGTGGCAACGGAGCAGACGCGGGGCCTGTCCGTGAGAGTATCCATGAAGCAGGCCCTCAAGCAGCAGGGCTTTACAGGGCTTGGCCGGAAACAGACCGAGTGGAAGGCCTGGATGGATCGGGAGAAGGACGCTCTGACGGAGATCGCCCAGCGGCACGAATTTGAAATCATTTCTCTCGGCAGCAACCGGCGGCACATGGACTTGCCGGAGTACCGGGCGGCGATCCAGGAGGCCGAGGCCGTGCAGGAGCAGACGGCGGCAGCCACGCAGGAGCTGACAGACCTGCAGGAGCAGAGGACGGAGCTGAAGCGTGAAATCAAAGCTCTCTCCGGCACTTCTGCGGCGCTGAAGGCCGCAGAACGGGTGAGGGTGGACTTCGATACCATCCGACCGGAAAAAACGCTCACAGGGGCTGTCAAGGGCGTTACGGTGGAGCAGATCAGGGATCTCAAGGCTGCGGCCATGACCGGCGCTGCGGCGAAGCAGGAAAACGTGGAGCTGAAAAAGGAAAATGCCACGCTGAGAAAAGACAAGGCCGAGCTGCAAAAGAAGGTTCCGTCTGTCCATGAGAGGCTGGCTGCGGCGAAGAAAGATAGCCAGCTTAACGACCTACAGTATGAGAACGCGGAGCTGAGGGCGGCGCTGGAGGAAGAGCGGAGCTTTTCCGACCGGTTGCTGGAGGGCATCGACCGGGTGCTGGATATGCTGGAGAGGCACCTGCCGAGACAGCTTCTCCACCTCGTCGATAAGGCGAGGGAGCTGCTGCCGGAGCATCAGTCCTACCGGCAGGAGCAGCAGCGTGAGAGAGGCCATTCCTGGGACGATATGAGCCTGTGAAAACAGCCTGTCCGAAGGGCCTTGCAAACGCCTTTCGGACAGGCTATAATGACAAGTGGAAATAGGGAAAAACCTATTGATAATATATGCCACCCTAAGAGCCTATGGCTCAAAAAGCCGAAAGAAAATTTTTTCTCTGGATCGGGAGAAAGTCGGAGGGGAATTGGGGGTGTGCGGAGGGGTGTGGGAATGTGGTAAACCCAACGGGTTTTCCATCAT
>CAVGSO010000083.1:0-2463 GCA_963631875.1 Firmicutes bacterium CAG:341
AAATTCTGGGGCCTGTTCGCCGCCATCGCCGCGCCGCTGTCCGCGCTGACCTCGCTGCTCGTAAAGCTTCTGCTGGCATAAGGAGGGACTTCGGATATGAAAAAGAAAATTTTAACTCTCGCGCTGGTCCTGCTGCTCGCGCTGTCCCTCTGCGTACCGGCCATGGCGGCGCTGGAATACGGCGTTATATATGACGAGACGGAGACTCTGGGCTCCCAGACGCTGACCTATCAGGGCGAGGATATGCTTCCCGCGCTGATCCGGACGGTCGGCATAGATATCAGGGTCGACGTGCTGGTAGACAGCGAATACGACAGCGTCGATGAAGCCGCCACGAACATCTACACGAACTACGGCTACGGCTACGGAGACGAAAAAAAGGGTATCACACTCACCATTCAGCTGGAGGATCTGGGCAACGGCTCCTATGCAATGGCATCTGACGACGAGTGGGGCGTATACGCCTACTTCGGCGAGGATTACGAGGGCAGTCTGGAGCTTGTCACCGCCGTCAACAAGGCGGTCGCGCCCTATATGGCGCTGCAGGCGTGGAACGGCGAGGACATGACCATGAGCGCCACGGCGCTGAGCCAGGCCGTGCAGGCAATGGCTGCGGCCATATCGTCCTACGGCGGCACGCAGGCGCCGGATACCGAGGGCGATGGCGAGGGCGATGACGACGGCGACATCATGAGCTATGTGTTCGACATGGCAGATATGCTCAGCTATGACCAGTGGCGCGAGCTTGAGGACAGAGCCGCGGAGATATCCAAAAACCATAGCTGCGGCGTTTACTTCGCCTTCGTGGAGGACTACACGGAGACCGGCGCGGACGATATGTACGAGGCGACCTATTCGGCCTATCATTCCGCCAATCTCGGCGTGGGCGAGAACAGGGACGGCATCTTCGTCGCTTTGAGCATGAAAGAGCGCGACTACGCCATGTTCGTCTACGGCGAATACGGCGAGTACGCCTTCAGCGAATACGGCTGCGAGCAGCTTGAGGGCGAGTTTTTGAGCTACTTCGGCAATGACGACTGGTACGGCGGCGTGTCCGCGTATCTCGAGGCCTGCGACGAGTATCTTACGCTGGCCGATGAGGGAAAGCCGGTCCGCGCAAACGCCCTGTGGGGCATAGGCCTTGTGATTGTGCTCTCCTGCATGACATCGGGTGCGATCTGCGTAAAGCTCAAAAAGAAGATGGTGAACGTGAAGGAGAAGACCGAGGCCAATGCCTATGTCACTGCCGGCGGTCTGCACCTGACGGAGCAGTATGATAACTACACCCACACCACCGAGACCCGCACAAAGATAGAGAAAAGCTCCTCCGGCGGAACAAGCAGCCGCAGCGGAGGCGGCGGTCACGGCCGCAGCGGAAAGTTCTGAGAAGGGGGGCCCGACAATGAAGCATTCGATCCTTGCCCGGCTTGTCACGGCGCTTCTGTGCCTGGCCCTGATCCTGAGCCTGAGCGCCTGCGGCGGAAAAACGAAGCCCGATGCGGCGGACGTGAGCGGCGCGAAGGGGATGCTTTCCGGCGGCAAGGAAGTCAGCGTCAGCCCCGCGCCGGAGACCGATCAGGAGCAGGCGAAGGCCTCTGTCGCCCTGCTGCGCCGGAGCATGGCGGAATTTGACCGGCAGGCCTGCGCGGTCGCGTATCTGGGGCACAGGGAGAAGGGCGACGGAGCCTCCCTCTCTGACTGGCTGCGCACGAACTGCTCCGGGCTGACAAATGAGCTGCCCTTTATCCTGAGCATCCCGTCCGAGCGCGTGCTGGGCGGCAGCTACGGCGATCTGTTCTGCTTTGTCCCGAGAGACGAAAACAGCAGCTTTGCCGTGAACCGCGTCAAGTGGGCGCCCGGCCGCAGCGATGTCAAGCCGCAGAATGTGGAGGTCCTATACCGCAGCGAGAAGGCCCAGCCCGTTCTGGTCTTCTGCCACTGCGAGGAATATCTGGACGAGCCGGATATTGAGATCCATGTCATCGCCGAAAACGGCGCCGACGTCACATGGTATCCGCAGCTGGACGAGTGGGGAAACATCGTTCTGCCCGCCGACGGGGACGGCAATGCCGCCATGCTGGATTTCACGATCTTCGGCGACACCACGGGGCTTGACTATTCAGGGGACTGGAACGATCCTCCGGATGACGGCTGGTGGCTGCCGCCCACGAACGAGGGACTGGCGGACACCTCCTGGAGCTGGGAAAACTGGACCATGGAGCTGCGGCGCGGCAGCGGCGACCCGGATTATTTCGGAGTGGCAGAGCTCCGGCAGCTGTCCGGCGAGAGGCAGGCCTATACCGGCGTCTGGCGCATGAGCGGCGACTGCCTGGAGCTGATGCTCTCCGCGGGAACGGGAACGTCCACGGGCGGCTGCTTCCCGGTGCTCGTTGACCAGTCGGGCGATAATCTCGTCATCCAGCAGAGCAGGGACGGGATATCCCCGCCCTTCTTTGAAAACGG
>CAVGSO010000084.1:0-2376 GCA_963631875.1 Firmicutes bacterium CAG:341
AGAACAGAACTGGTGGCTTAAGAAATTTTGTGTCTACTAACTATTGACTACTTCAGGCGAACCATCAGGCTTTTTTGCATCAATAATAACGCTTGTTGCGGTTTTTACGCGCAGCCTCGGACTTCTTGCGGCGCTTGACGCTGGGACTTTCGTAGCATTCGCGCTTACGCACCTCGGCCAGAACACCCGCTTTAGCGCAGCTTCTCTTGAAACGCTTCAGCGCGCTGTCCAAGGACTCGCCTTCCTTGACATGAACTTCGGACATATATGTTTCCCTCCCTCCGATACACCCGGCTTCGTCCAGAGTGCTCTTTAAGAGTCATTTACATGACTAACGTAGGTATTATACAAAGGAAAGGCCGACTTGTCAAGCACATTTCCCCAAAAACCGCAAAAAAGGAGGACGAGCTGCGCCGTCCTCCCCTTGATATGCGGTTTTACCTTATTTGGCGGGCTTTACGATGAGGTTCACGAGCTTATTTTTGACGAGGATGGTCTTGACGACGCTCATGCCCTCGACGGCCTTCTGCACCCGTTCGCTCTCAAGCGCGGCGGCGACGACATCCGCTTCGCTGCTGTCCATAGGCAGCGTGACCGTACCCTTGAACTTGCCGTTGACCTGCACGGCCATCTCCACGTGGCTGTCCACGGTCTTGGCCTCGTCGTGCGCCGGCCACGGCATCTGCATGGCCATCTTGCCGTACTTGGCGGCAAAGCCCATATGTTCCCACATCTCCTCGACCATGTGCGGCGCGAACGGGCTGAGCAGCAGGCACAGCATCTCCACGTCGCCCTTGGAGCAGCCGTTGGCGTAGAACTCGTTGACCATCGTCATCATGGCGGCGATGGCGGTGTTCATCTTCAGCTCGTCGATGTCCTGCGTCACCTTCTTGATGGTTTTATGGACGATGGACTCGTTCTTGGCGGAGACGTTCTCCTCGTCGGTGGCGATATCCTGAAGATTGAAGCAGCGGTCGAGGAAGCGTTTGCTGCCCTTGACGGCCTCGTTGCTCCAGCTCACGGCCTTTTCAAAGTCACCGATGAACATGATGTGCAGCCGCATGGTGTCCGCGCCGTACTGCGCCACGATGTCGTTGGGGTTGACGACGTTGCCGCGTGACTTGGACATCTTCTCGCCGCCCTCGCCCAAGATCATGCCGTGGCTCGTGCGCTTGGCGTAGGGTTCCTTCGTCGGAACGACGCCGATGTCGTAGAGGAACTTGTGCCAGAAGCGGGAGTAGAGCAGGTGCAGCGTCGTATGCTCCATACCGCCGTTGTACCAGTCCACGGGCGACCAGTATGCAAGGGCCTCCTTGCTCGCCAGCGCCTTGTCGTTGTGGGGGTCCATATAGCGCAGGAAGTACCAGCTCGAGCCTGCCCACTGGGGCATGGTGTCCGTCTCACGCTTGGCCGGGCCGCCGCAGCAGGGGCAGGTGGTGTTGACCCAGTCGGTCATCTTGCTCAGGGGGCTTTCACCGTCGTCGGTCGGCTCGTAGCTCTCGACCTGCGGCAGCACGAGCGGGAGCTGCTCCTCGGGCAGCGCCACCCAGCCGCACTTTTCGCAGTTGACGAGGGGGATCGGCTCACCCCAATACCGCTGACGGGAGAAGACCCAGTCGCGCAGCTTGTAGTTGACCTTTTCCTTGCCGAAGCCCTGATCCACCACGTACTTCTTCATGGCGGGGATGGCCTCCTTGACGGTCATGCCGTTGAGGAAGCCGGAGTTGACCATGACGGCACTGTCGTCCTTGGCGACGAATGCCTCCTTGGTGATGTCGCCGCCCTTGACGACCTCTACGATGGGCAGGCCGAACTTCTTGGCGAATTCCCAGTCGCGCTGGTCGTGGCCGGGGACGCCCATGACGATGCCCGTGCCGTAGCCCATGAGGACGTAGTCCGAGACGAACATCGGCAGTGCCTTATGCGTTACGGGGTTCATGACCTCGATGCCCTCAAGGCGCACGCCCGTCTTGTCCTTGTTCAGCTCACCGCGCTCAAAGTCGGACTTGTGCGCCGCCTCGTCCTGATACGCCGCGACCGCGTCCCAGTTCTTGATCTTGGACTGCCACGACTTGAGCAGCGGATGCTCGGGGGAGATGACCATATACGTCGTGCCGAAGAGCGTGTCGGCGCGGGTGGTGTAGACCGTCACGTCGTCGCCCACGTTCGTCTTGAACGTGACCTCCGCGCCCGTGGAGCGGCCGATCCAGTTGCGCTGCTGGATCTTGACGCGCTCGATATAGTCCACGTCGTCCAGATCGTCGATGAGCCGCTGGGCGTAAGCGGTGATCTTGAGCATCCACTGGCTCTTCTCCTTGCGAATGACCTCGCTGCCGCAGCGCTCGCACACGCCGTTGACGACCTCCTCGTTGGCCA
>CAVGSO010000085.1:0-2303 GCA_963631875.1 Firmicutes bacterium CAG:341
GTCTCGGCAAGACCGCCTTCGTCATGCTTCAGGGGCTGTGCGCCATCTTCCTCGTGAAACTCCCCTATGCGTATTTCGCCAGCCAAAAGTCGAGTCCGCGGCTTTTCGACATCGGATTGTCCACGGCCTTTGCCGCGATTTTCACGCTGGCGGCCTGCCTTGCCTACGATGTTTACGCCCGCAGAAAGGACGGCAGCTTTCATGCGATGCATAAAAGTTGCGACTTGCGGCCGTGTCTCTATTGACAGCGGCGCGCGCAGCCTGTATAATATATAAAATTCTACTTCATTAGGGGGTTCTATCAAAGGATGGACACAGCCGGCAGCGACTCTTGCCCTGAACGAAATAAGAATAGTGTACGGAAGTAAGACATGACCTGTGCGCGCTGCACACGGGTTGTGTCTTTTGCGCTTTCGGCCGAGTGCGCCGAAGGCAGGAAAGGAGTTATGATTTTGGACAGTTCAATAGGATGGCTATTACTTTTGCAGGTGGCATTGATCTTCCTCAACGCCGTATTTGCGTGCGCGGAGATCGCCGTGCTGTCGGTCAACGAGGTGAAGCTGAATAAGCTCTGCTCCGAGGGCAACCGCAGGGCGAAGCGTCTGAGCAAGCTGACGGCGCAGCCGGCAAAGTTTTTGGCGACCATTCAGGTGGCCATCACACTGGCAGGCTTTTTGGGCAGCGCCTTCGCCTCGGAGAACTTCTCCGACGGGCTGGCGGACTGGCTCATCAGCCTCGGCGTGACCATCCCGCGCAATACGCTGGACACCATCTGCGTCATTCTTATCACGCTGATCTTGTCCTACTTTACCTTGATTTTCGGCGAGCTTGTCCCCAAGCGTATCGCTATGAAGAAGTCGGAGCAGATGGCGCTGGGCATTTCCGGCCTCGTGACGGTCATCTCCAAGCTGTTTGCGCCGATTGTGTGGCTTTTGAGCGTCTCCACGAACGGCGTGCTGCGCCTCATCGGCATCGACCCCAACGAGGAGGAGGAGCAGCTCGGCGAGGAGGACATCCGCATGATGGTGGACGCCAGCAGCGAGCATGGCGGTATCGACCACGAGGAGAAGGAGTTCATTCAGAACGTCTTCGAGTTTGACGACCTGACCGCCGAGGAGATCGCCACGCACCGCACGGATGTGGACCTCCTGTGGATGGACGAGGACATGGACGCATGGGCGGAGACGATCCACGGCACGCGCCACAACCGCTACCCCATCTGCGAGGACAGTGCCGACAATGTGGTGGGCATTCTGAACGCCAAGGAGTATTTCCGCCTCGCCGACAAGAGCCGCGAGAACGTCATGCGCTCCGCCGTCCGCGCGCCGTACTTCGTGCCGGAGACAATCAAGGCGGACGCGCTGTTCCGCAACATGAAGCGCACGGGCAACCCCATGGCCGTGGTGCTGGACGAATACGGCGGCATGGTCGGTATCGTCACGCTGAACGACTTGGTGGAGGAGCTGGTGGGCGATTTGGGCGACGACGACAGCGGTCCGGTAGACAACGACGAGCCGCGCATCGAAAAGCGCGAGGACGGCTCGCTGCTGCTGACGGGCAACGTGGAGCTGGACGATTTGGAGGACGCGCTGGGCATCGAGCTGGATCAGGAGGCGCATGACACCCTCACCGGGCTTGTGTTCGACGTGCTGGGCGTCATCCCCGACGACGGCGAGCAGAACATCGACCTCGAGACGGACGGAATGCACATCCACGTCAGCTCCATCCGCGACCATCAGGTGGATCGCGCGGAGGTGCGCCTCCTGCCTAAACCCGAGCCGACCGAACCCGACGAGGACGACGACTGAGGCGGGAAAACAATAGAAGGAACGGTAATACATACGGGAGAGGCTTCGCCTCTCCCGTATGATTATCAAAAGCCTCCCATTTTCTGCAATCTGAAAATGCTGCTATTTTGTGCCATATAGTGGCTTGAGCCAAAGCGCGTTCTGTGCTGTAACGGCAGCAGCACACGAATGCCGATAGAGCAAAGGAAATAGAGGAAGCCGCCGAAAGCCGTACCCAAGTACGGTGGTACATTTTTAAGCGTCCGCAGAAACGTTAACACCCATCATGCGTATACTCTCTTGACGAAATGGGCAAATTACGATAAAATACGATTGATAATAGATTATCCTAAAAATGCGGAGGTGCATTATGGCATATATTACGCGAGAGCTTGAACGAAAATTCTTAAAGCTCAATGACTTTTTCAAGGTTATCCTTGTTACGGGCGCAAGGCAGGTCGGCAAAACGACGATGTTAAAGCACCTTGCAGACAGCGGCAGAACCTATGTTACGAT
>CAVGSO010000086.1:0-2054 GCA_963631875.1 Firmicutes bacterium CAG:341
CCGAACTCGCCATTGATGACGCGCCGGGCAAGGTCGCTCACGTCCCCGGACACGGCCGCGCCGCCGCCCGAGGAGCCGGAGCAGGAACCAGCAGAAGCCGCACCCCCGCAGATCCTCGCATGCAGCGCCGCCCATTTCGTGCCGTTCACGTACGGCGCCGGGCACAGCTTGCCCGTCACGTCGTAGTGGCGGATAACGTTTTCGGCCGAGACACCGCAACGCGAACGGATATCGGCCACCAGTGCGGCCAGCGCGTTGATCTGCGCCTCGGTGAAGTCCGCGCCGCCCGAGACAACCTCGATGCCCACCGAGCAAAGGTTCGTGCCCCAATGCCCGGCGTGCCAAGCGGTATCGCCCTCGCTCACCGACTGCCGCAGCGTGCCGTCCTTGTCGATGAAGTAGTGGGCGGATGCGCCCGCCGAGGAACGCGAGAAGTACAACAGGTTGTTGTGCGCCGACGCCTCGGTGCCGGTGTAGTGCACCACGATCTTCGTGATGCGGTTCCCTTGGCGCCCAGCGGTGTAGTTGCGAGAATCGCACTGGATGAACTCCGCGACGTTAGCCATCCTGCTCGACCTCCTCGGACTCCGGCGCCCAATCGTCCGAGCACCCCTCGGCCTGGCGTGCCTCGATAGCCGCGATTTGTTCCTCCGTCAGTTCGAACTTACTCATCGCCGGCCCCCTTAAGCTCGTTGCCCTTGCCGATCTCCGCCATCAGCGGCGACAGCACCGCCATCACCAGCGCCACGACCAGCGCGCGCCACGTCGGCTCAAGCACCGCCACGCCCACCAGCAGGTCGATGTTGGCCACCACCACGCCCAGCACGCCCTGGGTGACCGTGCGCAGCAGTCGCCACTGCCACTCGTTGCTCGTCAAGAAGTCGTTCATTTCCCAGCCCTTTCTTCCAGCGACTCCACGTCGCGTTTTACAAGCGCCATGTCCCGCTCGAGCCGGTACGTCCTCTCGACTAGGCAGTTGTGTTTCTCGACCCGGCGGCTCAGCTCGTCGACCTTCTGCTCAAGCACGGCCCGTGACCGAGAGTTCGAAACGACGACGCCGGCTAAAGTCACCGCGCCGCCGATCAACGCCACCAGAACCGATTCCATCCGCATCAACCCCAACTAAAAAGAGACCGGCAAGCTTTACGCCTACCAGTCTCCCGCGTGGTCACAAGCTGGCCGCAAGCCACATCCAAGTGGCACCATAGAGATATTTTATACTTGACCTATTGACGTTTCTTTTACGCTGTATAAAATATCTGACAGGAACACTGATTCTTGATGAAAGGTCTTCGAATGTCGCCAACAGACGAGGAACTCATAGAGAGGCTTCAAGAGCATCTGGGAACGATACGCAAGGCCGCAGGCTGGACCGGTGAGCGTCTTGCAAACGAACTTGGCGTGACGAAGCAGACTGTCAGCAGCCTCGAGACTGGCAAAACCCAGATGACCAAGATGCACTATCTTGCCATCCGATCTGTCTTCAACAACGAAATAGCAGTGAGCGGCAACGAGGACCTGGCTAAGATCATCCAGCTTTTCGTCGACCAGCCGGTGGCCTCCAAACTCGAAAAGCTCCAGGAAGATCCCGCCGAAGCGCCCGAGAAAGGAAAAAGCTCTCGGCAGGCTACTCTCGCCCGGCAAAGCGCGTTGGTCGGTGCCGCGGCGCTAACAGCCGCCCTCGCTCCAACCTCCGCTGCCTTGGTACCTGTCTTGGCAACCATCGCGAAGGAACTAGGCAAGTCAATAAAGAAATAGGCACTACGAAAGGAGCTATCGATGGCATGGGATTATGCAGAGCTCACGCACTTGGCGAAGATTAGCGGCGGGCCGGAGGCGTTGGTCCAGAAAATTGAAATGGGCGGTGTCCTGACAGGCAGAAAGCAGATGCTTCCAGCCGTTGCGGCCGCGCTATTGCTAGGCGCTGTCATCCCAACTGCAGTTAAAAAGATCAAGGGAGTCTTCGTGCCGCAGCCCAACGTTTCACCTGCGGAAGTAACCGCCGCAAAAGAAGAGTTGATTGCGGGCATAAAAGCCTATGATTGCGAACATCC